>NZ_JBIWJT010000016.1:0-124860 GCF_044765325.1 Embleya sp. NPDC127516
ACGTCCTTGACCTCACCCTTGAGCACACCGGCCTGAAGCGCGGCGCCGACGGCGACGACCTCGTCCGGGTTGACGCCCTTGTTCGGCTCCTTGCCACCGGTGAGCTCGCGCACCACGTCGGCCACGGCCGGCATCCGGGTCGAGCCGCCGACCAGGACGATGTGGTCGATCGCCGAGAGCGGGATGCCCGCGTCCTCGATGACCTTCTGGAACGGCACCTTGGTGCGGTCGAGCAGGTCCTGCGTGAGCTGCTGGAACTGGGCGCGGGTGAGCTTCTCGTCCAGGTGCAGCGGGCCCTCGGCCGAGGCCGTGATGTAGGGCAGGTTGATCGAGGTCTCCATCGAGGAGGACAGCTCGATCTTGGCCTTCTCCGCCGCCTCGCGCAGGCGCTGGAGGGCCATCTTGTCCTTGGACAGGTCCACACCGTGCGCGTTCTGGAACTGCTTGACCAGGTGGTCCATGACCCGCTGGTCCCAGTCGTCGCCGCCGAGGTGGTTGTCACCATTGGTGGCCTTGACCTCGACCACGCCGTCGCCGATCTCCAGGAGCGACACGTCGAACGTGCCGCCGCCGAGGTCGAAGACGAGGATGGTCTGCTCGTCGGCCTTGTCCAGGCCGTACGCCAGCGCCGCCGCGGTGGGCTCGTTGACGATGCGCAGCACGTTCAGACCGGCGATCTCGCCGGCCTCCTTCGTGGCCTGCCGCTCGGCGTCGTTGAAGTACGCCGGCACGGTGATGACCGCGTCGGTGACCTTCTCGCCCAGGTAGGCCTCGGCGTCGCGCTTGAGCTTCATCAGGATGCGGGAGCTGATCTCCTGCGCGGTGTACTTCTTGTCGTCGATCGCCACGGACCACGTGGTCCCCATGTGACGCTTGACGGACCGGATGGTCCGGTCGACGTTGGTGACGGCCTGACGCTTGGCCACCTCGCCGACCAGAACCTCACCGTTCTTCGCGAAGGCAACCACGGACGGTGTGGTCCGCGACCCCTCCGCGTTGGTGATGACGGTCGACTCGCCGCCTTCCAGAACGCTGACGACGGAGTTCGTCGTACCGAGGTCGATACCGACCGCACGTGCCATGATTCGGTTCCTCCACGGGGAGAGTTGAGTGTTTGTCGCTCAAGGATGAGCCGTCGGGTGCAACCGGTCAAATCGCTTGAGTATTCCTGACTCAACTTTAGTGCCTCGCGACGTGTGAGGGGCGGGTTCGAAGGCATGCTGTCGCCACCCGGACGCTCGGCGTCATCGAAACGTTGTGCGCCTCCGGAGACTTATTTAGGTGAATGTCGCCACAAACGACACCCTTGACGCCTGCAGCCTCTTCATGCGCATGGCAGCATGTCGTGGCGCCTGATGCCTGCAAGCGAACGCCAGGCCAAACCCGAGATCCGAGGGGGACCTCCCGATGAGCGATGGTCAGGGCTATCCGCCTGTGCCACCGATGCCGCCCGGCCCACCACCGGGACCACCGGGACAACAGGGACAGCCGGGCCCGCCACAGGGTGGCTATCCGCAGCAGGGCGGCTACCCGCCGCCTGCCGGTTATCCGCAACAGCAGCAACAGCAGGGCGGGTTCCAGGAGCCCGACGGTTACCCGTACCCGCAGTACAGCCAGTACGGCCACTACCAGCAGTACGCGCAGAACCCGGTCCCGCTGGGTCCGGACGGCCGGCCGCCGCGCGGTGGGCGCAGCAAGAAGGTGATCGGCACCTGGATCGCCGGTGTCACCGGCGCCGTGGTCGCGTCCGTCGTGGTCGCGGTGGTCGGCTTCGACGACCCGACCGACAAGAAGGACCCGGACGCGCAGAAGTCGGCGCCCGCGCCGATCGTGACCGGCAAGGTGGCCGCTCCGAGCAACAGCGCGGCCGCCGGGCCCAAGAAGGCCGACATCACCAACCAGCTCAAGATCCCGGACACGCTGCCGCCGATCACCGGACCCAAGATCAGCGGCATCTCGGTGGATCCGAAGACCTGGCCCAAGGCCTGCGATCTGCTGACGGACGACGAGATCAAATCGGTCATCCCCGAGGGGACCATCCGCGAGCGCAAGAGCTTCATGGGCCGGTACTCGAACCTGCTCGGCAAGAGCGTGAACGACAACGAGTGCGACATCACGCTCGACCTGCCGAACCAGCAGTCCTCGGACTACCCCGCGAAGATCAACGTCACCACGTACGGCTACAAGACGCCGGCCGAGGAGAAGGCCTCCTTCGCGAAGGAGAAGACGCAGTCCGAGACGGCCACCAAGCCCTACCCGGACCAGTACGACGACATCCCGGCCGACAAGATCGGGGTGGACGGGTCGTTCCGGGACAACCGCACGATCCAGATCTCCAAGAACGGCTTCCGGGTCTGGGTCACCCTGTCGGCCCAGCTGGAGGACTCGCAGGGCAACCCGCTCAAGAGCAACACCATGGTGCGTCAGTACGGCCCGTCGATGGCCGCGGTGGTCGGGCAGAAGCTGTGAGCGGTGGGTGGCAGCAGGGACCGGGCGGGCCGCCGCACGGGCAGTATCCGCAGCAGCAGCCGGGGTTCGGGCAGCAGCAGGGCTACGTGCCGCAGCAGCCCGGCTACCCGCCTCCGCAGCCGGGCTACGGGCCGCCGGGACACTACGGGCCGCCCGGCCGGCCGTACGGGCCGCCGGACCCGCCGCGTCGGGGCAACCGGCTCGCGCTGTGGGCCGCGATCGCGGTCGTGCTCGTCGGTGCCGGCGTCGGCGGCTTCGTGCTGCTGAACAAGGACGACGACTCGGACACCGCCAAGCCCAACCCGACTTCGGTGGCACCGGCCGCGAGCGGCGGCGGCAAGAGCGGCGATTCCAAGGCCGGGCAGAGTGCCGAGCCGCTCGAGCGTCCGATGGTTTTCCCCGCAGCGCCGCCCGCCGACGCCGGGGCAAAATTCAACGCGACCAACGACGGCAAGACCTGGCCGAAGGCGTGCGACATGCTGTCGGACGCGCAGATCGGGAAGGTCGTCAAGGGCGCCACGGTCAAGACCAGGAAGTCCGACACGACCGTTTCGGTCAAGTACGACTTCCCGGGCGCGGCCGATAATCAGTGCAGGTTCGAACTGTCCGTGCCGGACCCGAACAATCCGAAGTATCCGTCGTACGCCAGGATCGAGCTCACACTGCACGAGGTGAGCACCCCGGCGACCGCGAAGGGCCACTACGGCGACACCAAGAAGAACCGGGGGCGCAAGCCGTTCGGCGTGTTCGAGGAACTCGGCACGAAGCTGGGCACCGACGACGCGTTCCGCGACGACTCGTACATCTGGTTCCACAAGGGTCCGTACTACGTGGAGCTGTACGTGTCCTCCGGACTGGAGGGTCCGGGCGGGGCGAAGTTGGCGGACGACGACGCCGTCAAGCAGTACGGGCCGACGCTCATCGGTTACCTCGTGGCACGGATGTAACCCGCGGTACCGCAGCATCGGCGACAGCGCATCGGAACAGCGCATCGGAACAGGCATCGGGAGGATACGGGGATGGTACGAATCGGGAACCCAGGAGGGAACCAGTACGGCGGGCCGCAGCAGCAGCCGCAGTACGGTCATCCCGGGATGTACCAGCAGCCGTACCCGCCGCAGCCGCCGCCGCGCCGGAGCAAGCTGAAGCCCATTCTCGGCTGGGTCGGCGTGGTGGTCGGCGGTGTGCTGGCCACCGTCGCCGCGTCGTACATCGTCGACGAGATCAACAAGAAGAACGACAAGGGCGACAAGCCGGTGGCCGAGAACGGGGTCGCCTTCCCCGACGGCTACACCCCGCCGCCCGGGGTGGCGTTCGTCGACGGCGCCAAGTTCCGGGCGTCGGGGGACACCGGGACGTGGCCGGACGCGTGCACGATGTTGTCCGACAAGGAGATCCAGAACGCGGTCCCCGACGCGAGCATCGTCGGGGCGCGCGAGGGTCGCAAGGGCGCCAAGACGCCCCGGAACTACGAGTGCACGGTCAAGCTCAAGCTGCCCAACCTCCAGGACCCGGCCACGCCGGCCAAGCTGACCATGACCATCAAGGCGATCGGCGACGCCGCCCCGGTCAAGGACATGTACGAGAAGGCCAAGGCGGAGGCGGCTCCCTTCACCGGCTACGAGGACCTGGCCAACAAGCTGTTCGTACAGGACGCGTTCCGCCAGAACGGCAAGCTCAACCTGTACAAGCAGGGCGCCAAGCCGGATTCGCCCGGCTACTACGTGGTCCTGGACGTCAGCGCGCAGACCAAGGAATCGACGGGCGCGAACGAAGCACCCGACACCTGGACCAAGAAGGCCGGACCGGCCCTCGTGCGCGTCCTCAACATCAAGATGACGGACGACTGATTCGCCGTCGTCCCTCGACGGTTCGTCCCCACGGGAGCTCTCGATGACCGGCCAGTACAACAGCCCGAACTCCGGCCAATACTCCGGCCAGGGGCCCGGCTATCCGCCGCCGGGCGGCTACGGCCAACAGCCGCCGCCCGGCCAGTACGGCGGGCCGCCGGGCCAGTACGGGCCGCCGCCCGGGTACAGCCCGCCCGGCTATCCGCCGCCGTATCCGCCGGAGCCGCCGCGCCCCAACCGCCGCAAGCAGGTCTTCAGTTGGCTGGCGGTGCTCGCGGGGGGCACCGCGGCGACGGTGATCGCCGCGCTGTTGATCAACGGCACGGACGGCAAGAAGAACGAGGCGGTCAAGCTGCCGCCCACGGAGTCCGTGCGCAAGCTGGAGAGCTTCGACCCCAAGGCGGTCCAGAACGCTCCGAGCGCTCCTCCCGCGTCCAAGGAGGCCTCGCGTCCCTCGGCGCCGCCCGCGCCCAAGAGCGGTGGCAAGTTCGCCCCCGTGGCGACCGACATGTCCACCTGGCCGGACGTGTGCGACCTGATCACCCCCGAGGAGATCGCCAAGGTGATCCCCGAGGTGACCACCCAGGAGGAACAGGGCACCGCCAAGGCCGCCGGTTCGTATGCCTCCCGCGGCCCGGCGCTGCGCAGCACGACCTGCCTCTACACGGTGAACACCAAGCGGGGCTTCGGCTACAGCAACGTGATCAAGCTGACCATCGAGATCAGGAACATCGACGCCCCCAAGGAACTCGACTACATCTGGAACCTCAACAAGAACGGCGCGCAGCGGATCCAGTCCGACTTCAAGGCGATCACCGCACCGGGCGTCGACGACGCCTACTACGCCGTGCAGAAGGTGCGCCTGCGCAAGGGACAGTACGACCTGCAGGTCGACGCGACGGGCAGTCTCACCATGGAGGGCACCGACCGGCCCTGGATGAATTGGCAGAGCGAACTGCTCCCGAAGTTCGTCGCGACCATCAGCGCCAAGATCTGACCGGACGCGCCCGGGACCCCGGCGGGTCGCGGCGATCGCCACCCGCCGGGCGCACGGCCTACTCGTCGCGGTGGACCGTTTCGGGGGCGAAGCCGGGGAGGCAGACGGCGATGTAGTCGGCGCCCTCGGAGTTCCCGGTGCTGTAGCGGACCCACTCGCCGGCGGGTGTGTGGATGCCCTGGCCGGCGGCGACCTCCTGGACACCGCCCTCGAACTCGACGGTCAAAACGCCGCGCAGGACCACCGTGTACTCGTCGAACTCGGGGCGCTGGCCCGGTTCCTCCCAGCCGCCGGGGCTGGTCATGTGCGCGATGCTGAGCGCCCGGTCGCCGGTGTTGACCCGGCCGACGTACTCGCGAATGGTCTTGGGGATGTTGCCGGCGGCCTCGACGACCGTCGGCTTCTCGATGAAGTTCGGCATGTGTCCCATCCTGTACCGGGACGCCGGTAAATCGTTGGCGGCCCCGCCCGGGCACTTGGGACCGTGGAGTCGACGGGGAAGACACCCCTGTGCGGTTTCGGGGAAGGGGCGACGCATGTCCACACTCAAGGTCACGGCCGAACGGTTGGTGGTGCACGAGCACCCCAACGCGGACGCGCTGGAGCTGGCCCAGGTCGGCCTGTACCGAGCCGTCGTCGCGAAGGGCGCCTACGTCACCGGTGACGTCGCGGTGTACATCCCCGAGCAGGCGGTGCTGCCGGACCCGCTGATCGACGAGCTCGGCCTCACCGGGCGGCTCGCCGGGTCGGCCAAGAACCGGGTTCGGGCGATCCGGCTGCGCGGCGAGCTCTCGCAGGGCATCGTCTGCCGGCCGAGCGCGCTCGAGGGCCGGGACCTGTCGGCCGCGCTCGCCGGTGACGAGGACTTCGCCGAGGTGCTGGGCATCGTCAAGTGGGTGCCGCCCATCCCCGTGCACATGAGCGGCGAGATCGTGCCCGCCGCCGACCTGCTGCCGTGGGTCGACATCGAGAACGTGCGCCGCTACCCGGAGTTGTTCACGGCCGGAGAGCCGGTGGTGGCGACCGAGAAGATCCACGGCACCGCGTGCCTGTACACCTACGTGGCCGACACCGGTGAGAGCTTCGTGTCCTCGAAGGGCTTCGGTGCCAGGTCGCAGGCGCTGGTCCGGGACGAGCACAACCTGTACTGGCGCAGCGTGCTCGCGCACCGGCTGCCCGAGGCCGCCGCGGAGTTGGCCGCGCGGTACGGCGCGGCCCGGGTGGGCGTGTTCGGCGAGGTGTTCGGGCAGGGCGTACAGGACCTGGGGTACGGCGCGCAGGGTCGTTCGGAGCTGCCGGGCTTCGCGGTGTTCGACGTTGCGCTCGCGGACGCCGGCGGCGCGGTACGCCGGGTGGACGCCGAGCGACTCGCCGAACTGCTCGGCGGCTTGCAGACGGTGCTTCCGATGGTGCCGACGCTGTATGCCGGGCCCTACGACGAGGCCGCGCTGCTGGCCCTGGCGGAGGGCCGGGAGACCGTCTCGGGCACCGCCGCGCACCTGCGCGAGGGGATCGTGATCCGCCCGGCTCGCGAGCGGTACAGCGACGTGGTCGGCGGGCGGGCGATCGGCAAGATCGTCTCCGCGGCCTACCTCACCCGCAAGGGTGGCACCGAATACGAATGAGGCCTCGCGCGCTGGGGCCTACCGCTCTGGGCCGAATGAGAGAGGATGGCGTCCATACGTCTGGAGAGGATCTTTTTTCATGAGCATCGACCCGTCCTCGCTTCCGAGGTCGACCTTCGTCCCGGCCGCACCGGTCGTCAAGCCGTCGGCGGACCTGATCAACCAGGTTCTCGACGAGCTCCAGGTGAACCACTTCACCGACGAGGAAGGCGACATCTGCGCGCCCTGGGACGGCTTCCGCGTCTACTTCATGCTGCGCGGCGACAAGCAGGAGATCTTCACGGTCCGAATGTTCCTCGACCGTGAGTTCGAACCGGCGGAGCGCCCGCGGATGCTGGAGCAGCTCGACGAGTGGCACCGCCAGTTCTTCTGGCCCAAGGTCTACACGCACGAGCACGAGGGGAAGCTGCGTCTGATCGGCGAGGCTCAGCTCGACTGCGAGCCCGGCATCAACCGCGAGCTGTTCGTGTTCACCACGCGCGCGTGGATCAGCACGTGTATCTCGTTCGCGAACTGGATCAACGAGCAGTTCGGCCCCGAGGACAAGCCGGCCGACGGCCAGGCGTAGTCCGACGGCGCGTGTGTGGGGGCCGTCGGCCCCCACACGTACGCCGGTGCCCGTGCGGGCGGGCCCGGCTCAGCCGGTCGCCGCGAGCCGCTTGGCGGCCTCCTCCAACACCTCGACGCGCTTGCAGAAGGCGAACCGCACCAGCGGTCGGCCGACCTCGACGTCGTCGAAGAAGACCACCTCCGGAATCGCGACCACACCGCGCAGTTCGGGCAGCCGACGGCAGAAGTCGAGGCCGTCCGCGTAGCCCAGCGGGGTGATGTCGGTGGTGGTGAAGTAGGTCCCCTGCGGTTCGTAGACGGTCAGTCCGGCCGCGCGCAGGCCGCCGCCGAGCAGGTCGCGCTTGTACCGCAGGTCCTCGCGCAGCCCGTCGAAATAGGCGTCCGGCAGCCGCAGGGCGTGTGCGATGGCGGGCTGGAACGGCGCGCCCGAGGTGTAGGTCAGGAACTGCTTGGTCGTGCGTACCGCCGCGATCAGCTCCCGCGGCGCGCACACCCAGCCGATCTTCCAGCCGGTGAACGAGAAGGTCTTGCCCGCCGACGAGACGGTGACGGTGCGCTCGCGCATGCCGGGCAGTCCGGCGATCGGGATGTGCTCGCCGTCGTAGACGAGGTGTTCGTAGACCTCGTCGGTGACCACGATCAGGTCGTGCTCGATCGCGATGGCGGCGATCGACTCCAGTTCGGCCCGGGTGAGCACGGTGCCGGTCGGGTTGTGCGGGCTGTTGAGCATGATCACCCGGGTGCGGTCGGTGACCGCCGCGCGCAGCTCGTCCGGGTCCGGGCGGAAGTACGGGGGACGCAGGGTGACGCCGACGCGGCGTGCGCCGGCCATCGCGATGCACGCGGCGTACGAGTCGTAGAACGGTTCGAGCGCGATCACCTCGTCGCCGGGCTCGAGCAGCGCGAGCAGGGTGGCCGCGATCGCCTCGGTCGCGCCGGTGGTGATCAGGACCTCGGAGTCGGGGTCGAAGGTCTGCCCGCGAAAGCGCTGCCGGTGCTCGGCCACCGCCAGGCGCAGGTCCGGGATGCCGTCGCCCGGTGGGTACTGGTTCACGCCGTCGCGCATGGCGGCGACCGCGATCTCGATCACCTCCGCCGGGCCGTCGGTGTCCGGGAAACCCTGGCCGAGGTTGATCGCGCCGGTGCTGCGCGCGAGCGCGGACATCTCGGCGAAGATCGTGGTGCCCAGGCCGTCCAGGTGTCGGGCCAACAGCGGTCGGTTCATCCGTACGGCTCCTTCGCGGGGGTTGGTCTACCCGCCCATCCTCGCGTGCCGGATGGTCCGGTCCACAGGGTGTCCTTCACCCGTTCGTGTCAACGCCTTTCACCTTCACGGGTGACGACGCTGTGCCTTTGGGCGCCTACCGTGAGTCATGTCCCCTGGTTTGCAGCCGATTGTCGCCCCCGGGAGCCTCCCGTGGGTCTTCCCCGTTGCCCGGACAGATGAGCGCGAGAATGCACGCCACACTCACCACCACGTACACCGACACCCGCGCGGACGCCCTCGGCTGGTGCCTGGGCCTGCCGGCGCTCCCCGCGTTGGCCGAGCGCCATGTCGAAATCGGAGGGCTGAAGCTGGAGCTGCGGTTGCTGGGCGCGTCGCACCAGATGCTGATCACTCCCGACCGGGGGGAGGGCGACGCGGTGTCGGAGACCGTCGCGTGCCTGCCGGGCGCGGCCACCCCGTTGCCCGCCCGGGCGGCCACCCGGCTCGGCCGGTGGGAATACGAATTCACCGCGTTGACCCAGCGGTTGGAGGACGCCGCGTTCGTCGCCCGGGTGCGCGAGATCGTGGCCTTGGCGACCGGGCACCGATACGGCCTGATCGGCGAATACCCCGGGCTGCCGTACGCGGTCACCGCGATGGTGGTCGAGGGTTGTGGGGCCGGTGCGGTCTGGTCCACGTGGCACACGTACCCGCAGGAGTGCCGAATCGTGAACACTCGAAGTCGCGCGATGTGACGATCGCACCAAACGATCCGACACAATGACGCCCCATCAGGTGATCCGACGACGATGGGGGACACGGCGCCATGTTCAGGGATCTCGCGGAGGGTGTCGGTTACGCGTTCGCCTACGGGGGCGTGGGCATCGTGCTCATGGTCCTGGGGTTCGTGCTCGTGGACCTGCTGACACCCGGCAACCTCGGTCGGCAGATCTGGATCGAACGCAATCGCAACGCGGCGCTGGTGCTCTCCTCGGCACTGCTCGGCGTCGGCATGATCGTCACCACGGCGATCGCGACCACCTACGAGGAGTTCGGCAAGGGGCTGGCCTCCACGGCGCTCTTCGGGGTCTCCGGGCTGATCCTGATGGCCATCGCGTTCCTGGTGATCGACCTGGTCACCCCGGGCCGCCTCGGTGCCACCGTGGTCGAGCGCGAACCGCACCCGTGCGTCTGGGTCACCGCGTCCTCCCAGATCGCGATCGCCGCGATCGTGTCGGCGTGTATCGCCTGAGCCGGGGGTCGGGCCCGGGCCGAGCCCGACCCCCGGCCCTGGGCCGGCTCGGCCCGGGGCGAGCCCGACCCGGCCCCGGGCCCGCCCACACGTCCCGCGCGTAACCGGTTCGGGTGAACCGTCGGCGCGTCCGACGACCCCCGCGCGCTCCGCGCCTACCGTGCTCGGGGTGACCTCCCCCGCGCCGCGCGCCCCCACCATCGTGCGCGCCTCCGCGGCCCGGGCCCGCCCGGCCGCGCTCGCCGCGGGGCCCGCGCGGTTCGTGGTCCTGCTCGCCGTGCTGGTCTGCGCGGCGTGCGGGCTGGTCTACGAACTCGCGCTGGCCGCGCTCGGCGGCACGCTCGGCGGCGACCCGGTGGTGGAGACCTCGATCGTGCTCTCGGTGATGGTCTTCGCGATGGGCGTGGGCGCGCTGGCCGCCAAGCCGCTCGCGCGCCGGGCCGCGGCGGCCTTCGTCGCCGCCGAGATCCTGCTCGCGGCGTGCGGTGGGATGTGCGCGACCGTGCTGTACGCGACCTTCGCCTGGTACGACGTCTACCGCTGGCCGATGATCGCCGTCGCGGCCGTGCTCGGGCTGCTGATCGGGGCGGAGATTCCGCTGCTGATGACGCTGGTGCAGCGGATCCGCCCGCAGGACGCGGGCAGCGCGGTGGCCGACCTGTTCGCGGCCGACTACGTGGGCGCGCTGATCGGCGGTCTGCTCTTCCCGTTCCTGCTGCTGCCGCACCTGGGCCAGTTGCGCACCGTCGTGCTCGCCGGCGTGATCAACGCGATCGCGGGCGCGCTCGTGGTGTTGTGGCTGTTCCGCACCGACCTGCCGGTCCGGCTGCGGGTGGTGATGTACGCGGCCGTGGCCGCGGTGCTCGCGCTGCTGGCCGGCACCTGGGCGTACACGCCCGCCTTCGAACGGGCGGCGCGCGAGGTGCTCTACGACGGGGACGTGGTGTCCGCGCGAGAGGACGTGGTGCTCACCCACACGGGCGCGGGTCCCGAGCTGTACGTGGCCGGCGAGCGGCGGGTCGCGGCCCCGGGCGCGAGCGAGACCGCGCAGGCGCTCGTGCACCCCGCGATGGCCGGCCGGCACGAGCGGGTGCTCGTGCTCGGCGGGGGCGACGGGCTGGCCCTGCGCGAGGTGCTGCGCTACGCGGCGGTGCGCGAGGTCGTGCTCGTGGTCTCGCGCGTCGCCGAGACGGCGCCCGCGCGGAGCGACCCGCGGTTGCGCGCGCTGGCCGGCGACGCGTTCGCCGACCCGCGGGTACGGGTGGTCGGGGCGGACGCGTTCGCGTGGGTGCGCGGCGCCGCGGAGCGCTTCGACGTGGTCGTGGCCGACCTGCCCGGGCCCACCGTCGGTGCCTCCGCGCGGCTGTACACGCAGGAGTTCTACGGCCTGACCCGGACCGTACTGCGCCCGGCCGGCCGGATCGTGGTGCACGCCCCCGCGCCGGACGCGCATCCTCGCGCGTACTGGTGCGCCGAGGCCGGTCTGCGCGCCTCGGGCCTGCGCACGGTGCCGTATCGGGTCAGCGTGCCGGGCCCGGCCGACCGGGGCTTCGTGCTCGCCGCGGTCGCGCCCGGCACGGGCCTGCGGGCCGCCGACGACGCCCCGGACCCGGCGGTGGTCCCGTTCCTGGCCGCCGACCGGCTGGCCCTGGCCGGGTGGTTCCCGCCGCACGAGGCACGCGTGGACGTGCCCCCGTCCACCCTGAACAACCCGCGCATCGCCGACTACGCGCGCGGCTGAGCGACAACCGCCGCCCGCTCCTCAGCGGATCGACATGTACGCCCGGAACGCCTTGTGCAGCGTGGGCAACACCGGGTACTCCCACTCGCCCAGGTTCTCCACGACCCGTCCGTTCGTACCCAGCTTCCAGCGCAGCACCCCGAACAGCCGGTCGTCCGGGTCGATCACCGGACTGACCCCGCGCATGTCGTAGACCGGCACGCCGCGTTCGTGCACGTCCCGGATCATCCGCCACTGCAACGCGTGGCTGGGCCGCACGCCGCGCCCGTGGTCGGTGGAGGCGCCGGTCTGGTACCAGACCCGCGAGCCCGCGCTGATCAGCGTGTGCGCCGCGAGCAGCCGATCCTCGAAGCGGGCCAGGTAGAGCTTCATCCGACCCGCCGACTCGGTGTTGAGCGCACGGAACTGGCGTTCGTAGTAGGGAAGCTCACGGCCGAGTCGGAACCCGTTGCGGCGCTCGGTGACCCGGAGCAGCTCGAAGAAGGCGGGCAGGTCCTCGTAGCCGCCCACGGTGATGTCCACCCCGGCCTTGCCGGCCTTGCCGATCGCGCGCTTCCACTCCTGGTTGAAGCCCGCCTTGACCTGATCCAACGACCGTTCCTGGAAGGGAAGTTCGAAGGTGTACCGGGGTTGCGCGTCGGCACCGTCGCCGGACGCGCGCCAGCCCAGGTCGCCCAACCGCAGCGCGACGGTGGCGCCCAGCGGGTCGATCTCGTCCGGGGTGACCCGGTCCAGGTGCTTGAGACCGTGCTTGACCGCGTCCTTGACGGTCTGCGCCTGCCACCGCCGGTGCGCCAGCGGCGGGCCCATCCGGACCGTGAACACATGCCGAGTGCGCATGTGTTCGATCAGCGGCGCCAACCACCGCTGCGGGTTCGGGTCGGTCCAGTCGATCACCGGACCCTCCGGGAGATACGCGAACCAGTACGGCACCTTGGGCATCTTGCGGTACAGCACCAGCGCCGACCCGACCACGACGCCGTCCGCGTCGTACCAGCCGATGCCCTCGCTGCGCCACGCCTCCTTGACCACGGCCCAGGACGGGTATTGCAGGAAGCCCGCGTCGCCGCGTCCGTCGAGATGGGCCAGGTGCGCGTCGGGCGTCAGCGGGGCGACCCGCAGCCTCGGATCGCCGGCCGCGGCGGGCACCAGGGCCGCGGAGGCGGGCGCGGCGGGAACGGTCGAGCGCGCGGGCGGCGCCGGGAGCAGCGTGACCACGGGACGTCTCCTCGGGGACGGAGGGATGCGGGGTAGCCCCGCATCCCTTTAAGAGCCCGTGGCAGCGGGGTTTCGTCACCGGAAAATTCGGATGCAACACAAGTGGCCCGCCGAGGACTCAGATAGAGGGGGACCATGTCCGGAGCCCCGATCGAGCCCGAATCGGAGGCTTTTGTGAGCGATGTCGTCGCGGCGCCGCCGCGCGGTCGGCACGCTCGCGGCGAGGGCCGCGAAGACGCCTCCACCGCGCCCGCGGCGGTGTCGGCGCGGCCGGTGGAACCGGTGGCCGGCCGGGCCGCGCGAGACGGTGCCGGGCGCGCCGGCCGGCCGGTGCTGCGCGGTGGCGCGAGCCTGGCGTTGGGCTCCGCGGTGTCCCGACTGACCGGCTTCGCCCGCAGCGCGACGGTGGTCGCGGCGCTGGGCACCGGGTTGTTCGCCGACGGCTACAACGTCGCGAACACGGTGCCCAACATCTTGTACATCCTGCTCGTCGGCGGCGCGCTCAACTCGGTCCTGGTGCCGCAACTGGTGCGCGCCGCGCGGCGGGACGCGGACGGCGGCGCCGGCTACACCGACCGTCTGCTCACCGCGGTCGGCTGCCTGCTGCTCGTGCTCACCATCGCGGGCGTGCTCGCCGCGCCCGCGATCGTGTCCGCGTACGCGGACTACGACGGCGCGCAGCGCGACCTCACCATCGCGCTGGCCCGGATGTGCCTGCCGCAGATCCTCTTCTACGGCGTGTTCGCCCTGGTCGGCGAAGTGCTCAACGCGCGCGGCCGGTTCGGGCCGATGGCCTGGACGCCGATCCTGAACAACCTCGTGGTGATCGCGGTCTTCGGGTCCTTCCTGCTGGTCGCGCACGACGTTCGGGACGCGCACGGCATCACGCCCGCGCAGACTCGACTGCTCGGGCTGGGCACCACGCTGGGCATCGTGGTGCAGGCGGCCGCGCTGGTGCCGTACCTGCGCGCGGCCGGGGTGCGCTGGCGACCGCGCTTCGACTGGCGCGGCCACGGACTGGGCACGCCGCTGCGGATGGCCGGATGGGCGGTCGGCCTGGTCGGCGTCTCGCAGGTGGGCTATTGGCTGGTCACCCGGCTCGCGGTCGAGGTCTCCGACAAGGCGGTGGACTCCGGGGTCGGCCACGGCGTCGGCTACACCGCGTACGCCAACGCCCAGTTGTTGTGGATCGTCCCGCACGGCGTGGTCACCGTGTCCATCGCGACCATGCTGATGCCCCGGATCAGCCGGGCCGCGGCGGACGGACACCCCGCGCGGGTCCGCGAGTCGATCTCCCGGGGCCTGCGGCTGAACGCGCTGGTGATCGTGCCGGTGTCGTTCCTGTTCCTCGCGCTCGGCCCGCAGGTGACCGCGGTGGTCTTCCGGCACGGCGTCACCACCGAGGCGGACACCCGAGCGATGGGCCTGATGTTGTCCGCGTTCGCGCCGGGGTTGATCGCGTACTCGGCGCAGTACCTGATCCAGCGCGGGCTGTACGCGGTCCAGGACGCCCGTACGCCGTTCTGGGCCAATGTCGCGATGACCGCGGCCGGGGCGCTGTTCGCGCTCGTGGCCTACGGCACGCTGCCCGCAGAGTGGGCGGTCACCGGGATGGCGGCCGGATACAGCGCCGCGCAGGTGATCGGCCTGGTGTGGTTGGCCCGGGTGCTGCGCCGGCGGCTGGGCGGGCTGGACACGATCCGGGTGGCGCGCACCCACGCGGGCCTGGCCATCGTCTCCGCCGCCGCGGCCGGCGGCTCGTGGCTGCTCGCCCGTCGGTGTGCGCACACGCTGGGCTCGGGGCCGGTGGGCTCGGCGGTCGCGCTGGTCGGCGCGGCGGTGCTGTTCGCGGTGCTCGTCGTGCCGATCGCGTATCCGCGGGCGCGTCGGTTGTGGTTGCCGCGGGAGCCGCCGCGCCCGGATCCCGACCCGGGCGCCACGCCGCGCGTGATCGACCCCGACGCGCCGACCGGACGACACCGGCGGGTGTGATGGGGTGGGACCGTACCTGCCGACCGCACGGGTCGGTCCACGGGTGAGCCGGTCGAGCGTCGTCCGCCGCCATGAACGGGGAGAACGGATGCAGTACGAAGTCGTCGTGCCGATCCCGGTCCGATCTGTCTGGGACACCTTCCACGACGCCGAGCGGCTGGCCCGATGTGTTCCCGGCCTGCTGCTCGACGAGCCGGCCCGGACCGGTGCCGAGGGCATCGAGCTGACCGGCCGGTGGCAACTGCGGGTCGGTGCCGACACCATCACCCATCGCGGCACGCTGCGGCTCGTGGACGCGATCGAGCCGCTCGCGCTGGTCGCGAGCGTCGAGGGCGTCGAGAGCGTGGACGGCGCCGGTGACGGCGACGAAGGTGGCGACGGTGGCCCGGGCACGGCGGAGTCCGGCACGATCCGCGTCGGCGCGGAGTTCGCCGTGCGGCTGTACGACCTGGACGCGGACGACGAGGACGGCCCGAGCCGGACCCGGATCGTGTTCACCGACGCGTGGGACGCGTCCGACGGGGGCGACGCGGGCGACGCGGACGACGCCTTCGGTGCCGACCCGATCCGCCCGGCCGCCGCGTTCACCCGGGCCGCCGACCTGTTCGCCGCGGCGCTGACCGACGAACTGTCGCCGGCGCCGGCGGACACCCCGTTCGAGTCGGTGGTGCCGATCCCGGACCCGTTCGCGCCGCGAGCCCGGACCCAGGGCGCCCGGCCGTCGGCGTCGCGCCCGGCCGCGAACGGCGACGCGGAGCCGGATCTGTGGTCCCGGGCGGGCCACGGCACCGGCCGCGCCGCGCGCCGTGCGGTCGGGGTCCTGGTCCCGGTCCTCGGCGCGTTGTTCGTCTGGCGTCGGGTGCACGTGCGTCGCCGCCGCGCCGGTTAGGCCCTCTCCGGTGGTGGGTCCGCGCCGCCCGGCACTGCGCCTCGCCGTGCCGGAGAAGCAGCCGAATAGAGCCACCATGCGTCTGCTTCTCCGGCCCGCCGAGGCACGCCACCGGACGACGCGGCCCGATCCACCAAGATCCGCCGGACAGGGCCTAGGCTCCGGTGCCATGAGTTCCGACCGCGATGCGCTCCTCGACCAGATCAAGACCAAGGCCGTCGTGCACGGCAAGGTCGTCCTCTCCTCCGGCCGGGAGGCGGACTACTACGTCGACCTGCGCCGGATCACCCTGGACGGCGAGGCCGCGCCGCTGGTCGGCCGGGTCATGCTTGAGCTCACCGCGGACCTGGAGTTCGACGCGGTCGGCGGCCTGACGCTGGGCGCCGACCCGGTCGCCGGGGCGATGTTGCACGCCGCGGCCGCGCAGGGGCGCAGGCTGGACGCGTTCGTGGTGCGCAAGGCCGGCAAGGCGCACGGGCTTCAGCGCCGCATCGAGGGGCCCGACGTCAAGGGCCGCCGGGTGCTGGCCGTCGAGGACACCTCCACCACCGGCGGTTCGGTGCTGACCGCCGTCGAGGCGCTGCGCGAGGCCGGCGCCGAGGTCGTCGCGGTCGCGGTGATCGTCGAGCGCGGAGCCGCCCCGACGGTGGAAAAGGCCGGCCTGGAGTACCGGGTCGCCTACCACCTGGAAGATCTCGAACTGAATTAACGCCCACCCGTACATTCCGCTCGGGCCGCCCCGTGTGATGCCTTGCGCATTCATGGGGCGGCCATTGCTTTTTTCGCGGTCTCGGATATTGTCGGACCAGTTCCGACGTCGGCGCGTCCGCCGACCGGACTTCCCGGGGGGGAAGTGTGAATTCTTCGTGTATGTCGTCCCGTGCGCGCCGGCCGTGATCTCGCGGCTGAGTCGATTCGCGCCGAACGGGGCGTAAACACCCCTGCTCTTTCCCCTCGGGCCGCCGGGTCGGTTCCCCGTCCGACCCGGCGGCCATCTCCGCTCCACCATTCGAAGAGGTCTTGATGCAGTTGCGCCGCAGCCTTTCCACGACCGCCGTCGCGGCCATGGTCTCCTCGGTCGCGCTTTTCGCCGCTCCCGCCGCGATGGCCGCCGGCTCGACCAGCTCCACCGCCCCGTCCGGCACCGCGTCCTCGACCGCGGCGCCCAAGGGCGAGGCGGACAAGCCCGGAGCGGGCGCCAAGAGCACCGCTCCGACCACCGCGGCCCCGGCCGCCGGGAAGGGCGACGCGGACGTGCCGCCCGTCCTCGTCGGTGGCGGTGCCGTCAGCGAGGGCATCTCCGCGAAGGTCAACGGCTTCCCGGGCAAGCTCGTCGGCGGGGCGAAGGCGACCCCGTTCTCGACCACGATCACCAACCAGGGCAAGAAGTCGCTCGCGCTCGCGCCGGGCTTCCAGTTCTGGAACGCCGACAAGAGCCTGAAGGCGTCGCACATCGTCCTGGAGTACCTGGACGGCACCACCTGGAAGCGTGCCCAGCTGGGCGACGAGGACGGCGCCGTGGGCGGCTTCCTGGCGATGGACGGCGAGTACGTCGAGACCCCCTACCAGGTCGCGGCGGGCAAGTCGGTCACCATCCAGCTCCGGATCGCGGTCACCAAGGACGCGCCGCTGGGCAAGAACCTGGGCTTCAACGCCACCGTCGGCTTCCTCGACGAGGACGAGGAGGGCTCCGCGTTCGCGCTGTCCGACACGTTCGGCTTCCTGATCGCGAAGGCCGACTCTCCCGGTGGCACCCCCGGTACCCCCGGGACCAAGCCGAAGCCGCAGCCCAAGCCGAAGCCGAAGCCCGGCACGGTCAAGCCCGGCAAGGAGCTCGCCGCCACCGGCGCCGACGACAGCAACACCCCGGTGCTGATCGGTGCCGCCGCCGGCACCGCGCTCGTCGTGGGCGCGGGCTTCGTCGTCATCGCGCGTCGCCGCCGAAACGGTGCCTCCGTCTGACGGTGGATGCCCTTCCCAAAGCCGCCCTGCCCCCGGTCCCCGTCCGGGGGCAGGGTGTTTTCGTTCCCCGCAATAGTCGCGGTCGACACGACGCATGACGCCGGGAAAAGGTTGTACGCGGATGCATTTCGATACGACCGATTAACACGGGTGATCCGGGCAATGAAAAAGCGGCGGCGCACATATGTGCGCCGCCGCTTCAGAGCGTATGTGTTCAGCTACCCGACGACGATGCCGCTTCGCGCTTCGCCTCACGCTTGCTGCGAATGACCTCGATGATGATCGGCAGCAACGAGATCAGCACGATGACGAACACCCCCGGCAGCAGGTATTTGTCGATGCTGCTGCCGATCGTGTCGCCCAGCTTGTAGCCGAGCAGGATGATGCCGTCGGTCCACACCAGGCCGCCGATGACGTTCCACACGAAGAACGTCCGGGCGGGCATCTCCAAAACCCCCGCGACCGGGTTCAGGAACGTGCGGACGATCGGGATGAACCGGGCGAGCACCACTGCCTTGGCCGGGCCGAACTTTTCGAAGTACTGCTCGGCCTTGGTCACGTACTCGGCCTTGAACAGCTTCGAGTCCGGTTTGTTGAACATCTTGGTGCCGAACCGGGCGCCGAGGAAGTGACCGAGCTGGGCACCGGCGATCGCGCATACCGGCGCGCCGACCAGCAACCAGGGCAGCGAGATGGACGTGCCGACGATCTCCTCAGCCGACGAGGACGCGGCGACGCCGGCCAGGAACAGCATCGAGTCGCCGGGGAAGAAGAACCCGACCAGCAGACCCGTCTCCGCGAAGATGATCGCGAGAATGCCGATGAGTCCGAACGTCGAGATGAGGGACGTCGCGTCGAGGACGTTGACAGCTTGGAATTCCACCTCTGGAGGGTAGTCCGCGCGACGCGTGCCCCGTCACCCGTCCCCGTCGTGAACCGCGCATCATTACGAGGTCGGGACCTTGCCGGGTGATGGCGCGCCGATCGCGCGCCGGTCGGGCGGGGTCCCGCAGACCCGGCGACACCCGTACGCACACAGAGTCAGGGGCAGCACGTGGGCATCGAGCGGCTGGTGGTGATCGGCGGCGACGCCGCCGGAATGAGCGCGGCCTCGCAGGCCAGGCGCCGGCGCGGCGAGGACGACCTGGAGATCGTCGTGGTCGAGCGCGGCCGGTTTTCCTCGTACTCCGCGTGCGGCATCCCGTACCTGGTGTCGGGTGAGGTGGACGGTCCGGACGCGCTGATCGCCCGTACGCCCGAGGAGCATCGCAAACGCGGGATAGACCTGCGGATGGGCGTCGAGGCGGAGGGCCTGGACCTGGATCGCCGCGAGATCGCGGTCCGCGACCTGGGCAGTGGCCGGGCCGAACGGATCGGCTTCGACCAGCTCGTGCTGGCCACCGGCGCGGTACCGGTGCGGCCGCCGCTGCCGGGCATCGACGCGCCCGGCGTGTACGGCGTGCAGACCTTGGAGGACGCGCGCGAGCTGATCGACTGGCTGGCCCCCGAGCACCGTACGGCGGTGGTGATCGGCGGCGGCTACATCGGCATCGAGATGGCCGAGGCGATGGTCCACAAGGGCCTGTCGGTGACCGTCGTGGACCGGTCCGCGCAACCGATGTCCACGCTCGACCCGGACATGGGCGCGCTGGTGCACGAGGCCATGGAGGGCCTGGGCATCGACGTGGTGACCGATACCGAGGCCCGCGAGATCGAGCTGGTGGACGGTCGGGCGAGCGCCGTGCTGACCGCCGACGGCCGCTATCCCGCGGACATCGTGGTGCTCGGCCTGGGAGTGCGCCCGGCCACCGAACTCGCCCGCGAGGCGGGCCTGCCGCTGGGCGCGAGCGGCGGGCTGCGCACCGACCTGCGGATGCGGGTCACCGCAGACGGCATCTGGGCGGGCGGCGACTGCGTCGAGGTGCTCAACCTGGTCTCCGGCCGCCGGCAGCACATCGCGCTGGGCACCCACGCGAACAAACACGGTCGGGTGATCGGCACCAACATCGGCGGCGACTACGCGACCTTCCCCGGCGTGGTCGGCACCGCCGTGAGCAAGGTCTGCGACCTGGAGATCGGCCGCACCGGGCTGCGCGAGAAGGACGCGGAGAGGGCCGGATTCGAGTTCGTGACCGCGACCATCGAGTCCACCGGCCGGGCCGGCTACTACCCGGGCGCGCGCTCGATGAAGGTCAAGATGATCGCGGAGCGGATCACCGGCCGGCTCCTGGGCGTGCAGATCGTCGGCCGGGACGGCGCCGCGAAGCGGATCGACACCGCGGCGGTCGCGCTCACCCACCGGATGACGGTGGAGGAGATGACCTCCCTGGACCTGGGCTACGCGCCGCCCTTCTCGCCGGTGTGGGATCCGATCCTGGTGGCGGCGCGCAAGGCCGCCCAACGGGTCGCCGAGGACCACTGACCCGGCGCTCCGGCCCGACGCCCGCCCCCGCCGCCCCAACGGACGGCGGGGCGGGCCACCGGCGCCCGATCGGGCGGCGGCGCGCGGAGCGGTCAGCGCGCCGAATACGGGCGGGGCTTGAAGCCGGTCGCGTCGATGGACGCGATCAGGCTGTCGATCGCGCCCTCGGTCCCGGCGTCCGCGCCGGTGGCCATGATCTCGATGCCCTGATCCACGATCGACCAGGTGCGCACCTTGAAGTTCTGGCCGCCCGCGCAGGTCACCGAGACCACGCGGTACTCCGCGCCGCGCCCGCCGACGGTGCGCTTCTCCTTGGTCACCACCTTGGCCGTGATCGTCTCGGTGTCCTTCAGCACGACCAGGCGCCCGTCCTTCGCGCAGATCGGCTGGGTGGCGTAGCCGTACGGGCTGCGATCGATCGTCGTCGCGTAGCTCCACCGGGCCGGGCCGTCCAACTCGTCGACGCGGATTTCCACGGAGTTCAGATCGCAGGTGACCGCGCTCCCCGACGTCCCGGCGGCCAGGAAGCAGCGGCTGCGGCGGACCCCGCCGGAGTCGGCTTCGCCGGCCTGCTCGTGCCATCCGGCCGGCAGGTTCACCTTGATCGCCTGCGCGCCGAAGGTCTTGTCGACCGGCCGGGTGGTGGTCGATGTGCTGGGGGTGCCGGTTCGGCTCGGCGGAGGCGACGTCCGCGTCCTCTCGCTCGTCGACGGCGAGTCGGGATCCGGGTCCGGATCCACCGGGGGAGCGGTGGTTCGGGGGACGCTCGTGGTCGGCGCGGCCTGCGCCGGCGCCTCGGGCGCCGCGGTGCGCTCCGCGGTCGGCAACGCGCTCACCGACATCGGCCCCTGGGCGGGCGCGCCGGCCTGGTGTCGTGGTGCCCCGATCAGGGACACCCCGCCGAAGGCTGCGGCCACGGCGGCCAGTATGCCGAGGGGGACGCCGACCCTCGTGCGCCGACTGCGGTGGGCGTCCTTCGCGGTGGGTGGGCCCGGCGGTCGCAGGGAGCCGAGCGTGACTGAGTCCGCGCGCGAGGCCAGGGCCGCGCGCAGCAGATCCTCCATCGATTCGTCGCGCGCATGGCGTTCGGTCACGACTGTTCGTCCTTCATGAGTTTTTCGAGGGCGTCGATGGCACGGCTTGCCGTGGACTTCACCGCTCCACGGGAAAGCCCGAGGGTCTCGGCTATCTGAGCCTCCGTCATATCGGACCAGTAGCGCAGCACCAGCACTTCGCGCTGTCGCGGTGCCAGGCGCTGGACCGCGCCGAGCACCCGCAGGTGCTCCTCGGACAGGACCACCACGTCCTCGGGCGAGGAGGCGTCGGGTTCGTGCGGGGGCACGTAGGCACGGGCGGTACGCCGGCGCCGCAGCACCGAGCGGGAGAGGTTGACCACGGAGGTGCGCAGGTACGCCAGCGCGTTGTCGACGTCGTCCAGTTCCTCGCCGAAGCGTCGGTACAGCGCGGTGAAGGCGTCCTGCACCACGTCCTCGGCGGTGCCGAGATCGTCGACGAGCAGGATGGACAGCCGGACCATGCCGAGCCGTTGGGCGTGATAGAGCTCGGTCAACGTCGGGCGGGCCGGCGGTTCCTCGCCGCCGCGCAGGATCCGAAATCGCGTACGACGTGGTGCGTCGGGCACTGTCGGGTCCTCCGACGGGGAGCCGGGCGACGCGTGGTCGCCCCCGAATGCCGGCATGCTCAGCAGCGCCACAGCCCTGCCGCCCCCTTCGCTGTCATGAGACCGTCCCCACCCTCCGTGCACAGCCCGTGTCCTGGTGACGCGCCGCACCCCGAAGGGTTGCGTGGTCGACCGAAGTTCTTTTCCCCGTACCTCGGTTCGGGCGGCGACGGCGCCCCGTCGAGCCGGCGTTCGCAAGCGCGGTCGGGGCGGAGACCGCGACCACCTTCGCCGCAAATCAACTCATAACGGTCATGCGCATGACCGGGGGCCTCCTTGGGGAAGGTTGTGGAAAAAGAATCGAGGACGGACGGGGCCCGCGGACGCCGTGAAAGCCGGTGTCGTCCGGCCCCGCACGTTCGTCTCGCCGTGTCTCCGCTTGCCCGCTCTCACTGCCCAGGACGCACCTCCGGTGGGATGGTTGCGTCACCGACGCAAGTTCGTACGGAAGCCTCCCGAGAGCTCGGCGCGACCGCGCGACGCCGACCTGACGTACCGTCAGATACCGCATCCGCTCCTCCGAACGGGGAGGACGGGATGCGGTGTCGTTCGGAGCGGTCTGCCAGGATGGGCGGCAAGCGGGGATACGGCCATCCGTGTCCGAAAACCCTCATATCACCGCTTGGCTGAGCAACGAGGAGCAGACGCATGCCCATCGCAACTCCCGAGGTCTACGCCGAGATGCTCGACCGGGCGAAGGCCGGTCGATTCGCCTACCCGGCGATCAACGTGACCTCGTCCCAGACCCTGAACGCCGCGCTGCGCGGCTTCGCCGAGGCGGAGAGCGACGGCATCGTCCAGGTGTCCACGGGCGGCGCGGAGTTCCTGTCCGGCACCACCGTCAAGGACATGGTGGTGGGCTCCGTCGCCTTCGCCGAGTACGCGAAGGTGGTCGCGGAGAAGTACTCGGTGAACATCGCCCTGCACACCGACCACTGCCCCAAGGACAAGCTCGACGGGTTCATGCGCCCGCTGATCGACATCTCCGCCGAGCGCGTGGCCAAGGGGCAGGACCCGCTGTTCCAGTCGCACATGTGGGACGGCTCGGCCGTACCGCTCGACGAGAACCTCGAGATCGCCCGTGAGCTGATCGCCAAGTGCGCCGCCGCGCGGATCATCATGGAGTTGGAGATCGGCGTCGTCGGCGGCGAGGAGGACGGCGTCGACAACGAGATCAACGACAAGCTCTACACCACCCCGGCCGACGCGCTGGAGACGGTCGAGGCGATCGGCCTGGGCGAGAAGGGCCGGTACATGCTGGCCGCGACGTTCGGCAACGTGCACGGCGTGTACAAGCCGGGCAACGTCAAGCTGCGCCCGAGCATCCTCAAGGACATCCAGGACGCGGTCGCCGCGAAGTACGGCCGGGAGAAGCCCTTCGACCTGGTCTTCCACGGCGGCTCGGGCTCGCTCCTGGAGGAGATCCGCGAGGCGCTCGACTACGGCGTGGTCAAGATGAACGTCGACACCGACACGCAGTACGCCTTCACCCGCCCGGTCGCGGACCACATGCTGCGCAACTACGACGGCGTGCTCAAGGTGGACGGCGAGGTCGGCAACAAGAAGCTGTACGACCCGCGTTCGTACGGCAAGGCGGCCGAGACCGGAATGGCCGAGCGGGTCGTCGTGGCCTGCCGGGACCTGCGTTCCGCCGGCACCCGGCTGAAGTAGCACCCGCCGGGGCCACACCCCGCCCGACCGGAGCCCGCGACCACGAGGTCGCGGGCTTCGCGTCGTGACGGGCGATCGTGATGGGCAATCATGGGCCCATGACCATCGATCAGAACCTCTTCGGCGGACCCGACCCCACCTATTTGCCCGAGGAACCCGAGCCGCTGGCGCTGCTCGTGGACGGTGTGCCGCCGGTCGAGGTGGCTGCGAAGTTCCCGACCTTCTCCCTCGCGTGGGCCGAGCTGGCCGACGCCGCGTTCGCCCAGGGCAACGTGATCGAGTCCTACGCCTACGCCCGGGTCGGCTACCACCGCGGCCTGGACGCGCTGCGCCGCTCCGGCTGGCGCGGCCACGGCCCGGTGCCGTGGGAGCACGAGCCGAACCGGGGCTTCCTGCGCTCGCTGCACGCGCTGGCGCGGGCGGCGGGGTCCATCGGCGAGGAGGAGGAGTACTCGCGCTGCACCATCTTCCTGCGGGACAGCAGCCCGGCGGGTGCGGACGCGCTCGAAGGCTGAGCGGGCCCCGGCCTGGGCCGAGGTGGCCCCGAACGCCGGCCGGGCCGGATCCTTTGGCCCGGCCGGCGTTCGGCCCGCGGTTTCGACGCGGTGCTACGCCGGTACGAACAGCCGCCAGCCGCTCGGCCGTACCGTCCACGTGCGCAGCCGTACCGGCCCGGTCGCCATGCCGTCCGCCGCGTAGGTGAAGTCGCGACCGCACACGGTGATCTCGTGTGCGCGCAACTGCACGAGCGCGTCCCGGGCCTGGGCCGCGCCGAACCGGGCGGCACCGGGATGACCGGTGATCATCACGCTCGCGAACCCCGCACCGTTCGTCCCGTTCGCACTCTTCGTCCCGTTGCCGGCGTTGCCGGTGCCGGGCCCGTTCGACGTGACTTCCGTCATCTTCGACCCGGGTGTCACCGAGCCGTCACAGCCCAGGTGTACGGACAACACCGGCCGATCCATGTCGGCTACGACACACCCGTCCGCCTCGATCCGCAGCCGGTGACCCGAGGGCCCCACCGCCGCGCCGACGGTGCTCGACACGGTCCGCACGGCGTGGTCGACCAGCCCGCGCCAACCGCGTCCGGGCACCGTCCGCACCGGCGCGGGACGGGTGGAACGCACCCCGTGGCCGATCCGGATCGAACGCAGCGCGAGGCCGCCCAGGTCGTCCGACATCAGGTCGAAGGAACGTTCGTTCTCGCCCAACGCCACGCGTGCCGCCTTGGCCGGCTCGGCCGGCAGGCCGAGCGCCTCGGCCAGTCCGTGGCCGCTCCCGGTGTCCACCGGGACGATGCCCAACGGGGTGTCCCCGAGCTCTCCCTGGCGATCCAGTAAACGGGCCACGGCGTGCACACCGGCATCCCCGCCGATCACCACGACACGCCGACGGCCCCGTCGCGCGAGCGCGCGCTGCAGGTCGGCGGTGTCCGTGGGAATGACGATCTTGCTGGGGGCGCAGGCCCGCAGAACATCGAGCGCGACCCGGACGGATTCGCCGTCCGCCGAGCGAGCCGCAGGGTCCGTGATCACGAGCAGCGAGCGCTCGGCCGACACCGGTCGTCCTTCCTCAGGTAACCTCTCCCCGCAAGAGCCCCTTGCCGCGCACCGCGTCAAGGGGCTTGGACCGTCCGGGGCTCCCGTTGTCAAACATGCCCCGCCTGGAAGGGGTGTACGCCTCATGCCCGCACTCGTACTCGTCGGCGCCCAATGGGGAGACGAGGGCAAGGGGAAGGCTACCGACCTGCTCGGCGGATCCGTCGACTACGTGGTCCGGTACCAGGGCGGCAACAATGCCGGCCACACCGTTGTCATCGGCGATCAGAAGTACGCCCTCCACCTGCTGCCCTCCGGCATCCTCACGCCCGAGTGCACGCCCGTCATCGGCAACGGTGTCGTGGTCGACCCGGGGGTGCTGCTGCACGAGATCAGCACCCTGGTCGAACGCGGCATCGACACCTCCAAGTTGCTCATCTCGGGCAACGCGCACCTGATCACGCCGTACCACCGCACCCTGGACAAGGTGACGGAACGGTTCCTCGGCAAGCGCAGGATCGGCACCACCGGGCGCGGCATCGGCCCGGCCTACGCCGACAAGATCAACCGGGTCGGGATCCGCGTCCAGGACCTGTTCGACGTCGGCATCCTGACCCAAAAGGTCGAGAGCGCGCTGTCGGACAAGAACCAGATGCTGGTCAAGATGTACAACCGCCGCGAGCTGCGCGTGGAGGAAGTGGTCGAGGAATACCTCGGCTACGCCGAGCAACTCAAGCCGTACGTCGCCGACACCACGCTGGTCCTGAACCAGGCCCTGGACCAGGGCAGGGTCGTCCTGCTCGAAGGCGGCCAGGGCACGCTGCTGGACGTGGACCACGGCACGTATCCGTTCGTGACGTCCTCCAACCCGACGGCGGGCGGCGCGTGTGCCGGATCCGGCATCGGCCCGACCAAGATCACCGGCGTGATCGGCATCCTCAAGGCGTACACCACGCGTGTGGGTGCCGGACCGTTCCCGACCGAACTCTTCGACGCGGACGGCGAGGCGCTGCGCCGGATCGGCCACGAGCGCGGGGTGACCACCGGTCGCGACCGGCGCTGCGGCTGGTTCGACGCGGTCATCGCGCGCTACGCGACCCGGGTCAACGGGCTCACCGACTTCTTCCTGACCAAGCTGGACGTGCTGACCGGCTGGGAGGAGATCCCGGTCTGCGTCGCCTACGACATCGACGGCGTGCGGCACGACGAACTGCCGATGTCGCAGACCGACTTCCACCACGCGAAGCCGATCTACGAGAAGCTCCCCGGCTGGACCGAGGACATCACCGGCGCGCAGACCTTCGACGACCTGCCCAAGAACGCGCAGGCGTACGTTCGGGCCCTGGAGGACATGTCCGGTGCCCCGATCTCGGCGATCGGCGTCGGCCCCGGCCGCACGCAGACCATCGAGATCAACAGCCTGCTCCGCGGCAAGTAGCGGGCGACGAGGCACTGCGGGGCCCGTCCGACACACTGTCGGATGGGCCCCGTGATCGTTGACAACCTGCGGGTTCGGACGTCGTTTGTCCCGCCGTAGGGTGGCCGCATGAGCACTCTGGACCCGGCGGCCGGGAAGGCCGTCTACGACGCCGACCGCGCCCATGTCTTCCACTCCTGGTCCGCACAGGGGCTCATCAGCCCGCTGGCGGTCGCGGGTGCCGAGGGTTCCTACTTCTGGGACTACGACGGCAACCGGTACCTGGACTTCGCGTCCCAGTTGGTCAACACCAACATCGGGCACCAACACCCCAAGGTCGTCGCGGCGATCAAGGCGCAGGCCGACAAGCTGTGCATGGTCCAGCCGGCCTTCGCCAACGACGCCCGCAGCGAGGCCGCGCGGCTGATCGCCGAGCTCGCGCCGGGCGACCTGAACCGGGTCTTCTTCACCAACGGCGGCGCCGAGGCGAACGAGAACGCGATCCGGATGGCGCGCCTGCACACCGGCCGGCACAAGGTGCTCTCCACCTACCGCTCGTACCACGGCGCCACCGCCAACGCGATCGCGCTGACCGGCGACCCGCGCCGCTGGCCGAACGAGACCGGCGTGTCCGGCATCGTGCACTTCTGGGGCCCGTACGCCTACCGCTCCGCCTTCCACGCGGACGGCGAGGCGCAAGAGTGCGAGCGCGCGCTGGCGCACCTGGAGAACACCATCGTGTTCGAGGGTGCCGCCACGATCGCCGCGATCGTGCTGGAGACCGTGGTGGGCACCGCCGGCATCCTGGTGCCGCCGGCCGGCTACCTCGCCGGTGTCCGGGCGCTGTGCGACAAGTACGGGATCATCCTGATCGCCGACGAGGTGATGGCCGGATTCGGCCGTACCGGCGCGTGGTTCGCGGTGGACAACTGGGGCATCACGCCCGACCTGATCACCTTCGCCAAGGGCGTCAACTCCGGATACGTCCCGCTCGGCGGGGTGATCATCTCCGACCGGATCTTCGAGACCTTCCGCGAGCGCCCCTACCCCGGCGGCCTGACCTACTCCGGTCACCCGCTCGCGTGCGCCGCCGCCGTCGCGACGATCACCGCGATGCGCGAGGAGAAGATCGTCGAGAACGCCAAGTCGCTCGGCGAGAACGTGATCGGACCCGAACTGCGCGCGATGGCCGAGCGGCACGCGAGCATCGGCGAGGTGCGCGGGCTCGGCGTGTTCTGGGCGATCGAACTGGTCAAGAACAAGGAGACCCGCGAGCCGCTGGTCGCCTACAACGCCGCCGGCCCGGCCGCGCAGCCGATGAACGAGTTCACCGCGGCCTGCAAGGCCCGGGGTCTGTGGCCGTTCGTGAACATGAACCGCACCCACGTGGTGCCGCCGTGCACGAGCACCGAGGCCGAGGTCAAGGAGGGCCTGGCCATCCTGGACGAGGCGCTGACCGTCGCGGACGCGTTCTGCGTCTGACCCCGCCCTGATCGGTCGTCAGGTTTCGGTCGACCCGCCCGGGGCGCTCGAACCGGACCGTCGAGAAAAGCCGTACCCGCACCCCGACCGGTGCGGGTACGGCTTTTTCGCGTGCCCTCGGTGCGATCCCCGGGCGTTCGGCGGCCGACTCCCGACGTCGCGGGCGAAATCGGATGGGCACGTTGCTCCCCAAATCGGATATCCGTTCATATGATCGACGCGATCGACTTGATCGGACGGGTGCCCGTCGGCGCGACGGTGCCGACGGCCGGCGAGAAGAGACCGCGTGCAGTCGGCACAGGGCAGTGTTTTAGACGGCGGCCTGCTTTTCGGCGTGGCCGATCCCACCGGCGGGCAGGCCCCGTTGCGGCGGACCAGCCTGCGCCAGGAGATCGCCGAGGTGCTCAGCGACGACCTGGTGACCGGACGACTGGCCGCCGGTACCTCGCTCACCGTCAACGAGACCGCGCAGCGCTTCGGGGTGTCGGCAACCCCCGTACGCGAGGCGCTGATCCAACTGGCCGCGCAGGGCCTGCTGCTCGGCGGCCACCACCGCGGCTTCCAGGTGTGCACCTTCACCTGGACCGACTTCGCCGAGATCGTCGAGTCGCGCCGACTGCTGGGCGTCCCGCTGATCGGCCGCGTCGCGCGCACCGCGCCGGAGGAGGCGATGCCCACACTGCGCTCGCTGGGCGACCGGCTCGACGGGGCGCGCTGGAACGGGGACGTCTCGGAGGTGGCCCTGCTCGATCGCCGCTATTTCGGCGAACTCGGGCGCTGGAGCGGCAATCGCCGACTGGCGGACGTACTGGCCGTGTTGCGGGTCCAAGCCTGGATGTACATCGTTCCCTACCTGCGCGAGGCGCCGCCGACCGAGTCCGGTTGGGGCCGCTACCGCGAACTCGCCGACCGGGTCGCGCGACGCGACGCGGAGGGCGCGATGGCGCTGATGCGCGACTACACCTCGGTCGGCCGCCGGCTCGCTCGCGAACTCGCGGACGCGCGCTGACGATCGCCGTGCCCCAGGGCGGTACGGTGGCGCCCTGAACGCCACCCGCACCGACAAGACCGGGAGCTGCACCGTGGATTGCGACGTCTGGCTCGTTCCGCTCGTGGACGCGCTGTGTCACAACCCGGAGAATCCGTTCCGCGACGAACTGGCCGCCTACGACGCCGCGCTCGTCGGCAACGGCCTGCCGGCCGTGCCGGTGCGCACGTGGCAGCCGGGCACCGCCGAGGTGCGTCTGGCCGGCGCGTTCGACCACGAGTCGCTGCACTACCTGCGCCGCGCCTACCTGCTGCACCGCACGGGGTTCCCGGTCACCCCGGTGGAGCAGTTGGGCGAGGACTACGACCGCCTCCTGGAGACCTTCGAGGCCGCCGCCCAGTTCTCCCACCTGGTCTGGCACTACGACCACGCCGGCGCCTACCTGCCGGTCGACTTCCCGCAGCCGCTGATGGACGACCCGCTGCCCGAGGACGGCGGGCCGCTGGGATCGAGCCTGGGCATGCTGCGCGAGCTGGAGGACCTCGCCCCGTACATCGGCGTGGACCTGCTCGACCCGCCCCGACCCACGCCCACCTACGACGGCGCGCCCTTCGCCCGCGAGCGATTCGTGTGGGCGACCCTGTACGCCGCCGCCCAGGAGAGCGTGACGCTGGGCGCGATGGTGGTCTTCGCCTGAGTTCGATGCCCGCCGCGCGCCCCACTAGGCTGCCGGGTGTGAAGGTCCTCGTGATTGGCAGCGGTGCCCGTGAGCACGCGCTGTGCCGCTCGCTCTCCCTCGACTCCGCGGTCTCCGCCGTCTACTGCGCGCCCGGCAACGCCGGCATCGCCCAGGTGGCCGAGCTGCGCCAGGTCGACGCCCTCAACGCGGGGGACGTCGCCGACCTCGCCCAACGACTCGGCGTCGACCTCGTGGTCGTCGGCCCCGAGGCGCCGCTGGTCGCCGGGGTCGCGGACGCCGTGCGCGCCCGGGGCATCGACTGCTTCGGCCCGTCCGGCACCGCCGCGCGCCTGGAAGGCTCCAAGGCGTTCGCCAAGGAGGTGATGGCCGCGGCCGGCGTGCCCACGGCGCGCAGCTACCTGTGCACCACCCCCGAGGAGGCCGACCGCGCGCTGGACGCGTTCGGGCCGCCGTACGTGGTCAAGGACGACGGCCTCGCCGCCGGCAAGGGCGTTGTGGTCACCGACGACCTCGAGGTCGCCCGCGAGCACGCCGCGTCCTGCGACCGGGTGGTGATCGAGGAGTTCCTGGACGGCCCCGAGGTCTCGCTGTTCGTGCTGTGCGACGGCAACGACGTGGTCGCGCTCCAGCCCGCCCAGGACTTCAAGCGGGTCGGCGACGACGACGCCGGCCCCAACACCGGCGGCATGGGCGCCTACACCCCGCTCCCGTGGGCCCCCGAGGGCCTGACCGAGGACCTGGTGCGCACCGTCGCCCAGCCCACCGTGGACGAGATGCGCCGCCGCGGCACGCCGTTCTCCGGCGTGCTGTTCATCGGCCTGGCGCTGACCTCGCGCGGCCCGCGCGTGATCGAGTACAACTGCCGGTTCGGCGACCCGGAGACCCAGGTCGTGCTGGCGAGCCTGGCCACTCCGCTGGCCGGCGTCCTGCACGCGTCCGCGACCGGTCGCCTGGGCGAGCTGGAGCCGCTGCGCTGGCACGAGGGCGCTGCGGTGACGGTCGTGGTGGCCGCCGAGGACTACCCGGCCACGCCGCGCACCGGTGACCCGATCAAGGGCCTGGCCGAGGTCGCCAAGCTCCCGCACACCTACGTCCTGCACGGCGGCACCCGTCGCGGCGAGGGCGGCGAGGTGCTCTCCTCCGGCGGGCGGGTGCTCTCGGTGACCGGCACCGGAGCGACCCTGGAACAGGCACGCGAACGTGCGTACGAGGGCGTCGCGCTGATCGCCCTGCCCGGCTCGCACCATCGCACCGACATCGCGGCCAAGGCGATCCGGGGCGAGATCAGCATCGCGGACCGCGTCCCGAACGGCTGAATTCGGCCGTTCGGTCCCGTCATCGGTCGGCTCAAACCCACGCAGCCGTCCGGCCCCGGATCTCACTCGCAGGGATGGTGTTCGGCCCGAAGGGGCTGAACACCCGAACTCGTCGCATTATCGTGCGAGCACCGCGGGTCGTGACCGACGACCCGGACGAGTGATCCCCGGATCCAGGATCGGATGGGGGCGATGCGTGTGGGCGAGTCGGCCGAACCGCTTGCGCCGGCCGAGGCGCGTGCGCTGGCGCGCGCGGTGCTGTGGGTGCGCAACGGCGCTGTCCTTGCCGCGCTCACGGCCGCAGGCCTGCTGCTCTACGGCGCTTCGCGCAACTTCGGCGAGAGCGCCCCGGGCACGCTGCTGGCCACCCTCGCGGTGGCCCTGGTGGCGGTGCTCGCGTGGGTCGCGCTCGACCTCGCACTGGTGCGCAGGACGGGTGTCCCGGCGATCACGTTGGGCCCGCGGGACGCCCCGGAGCTGCACGCGATGGTGCGCGAGCTGGCCGAGGAACTGCACGTGCCGGCACCCGACGGCATTCGATTGTGCCCCGAATGCGACAGCTGGCTGGAACCCGACCCCCGCCGGCGCCGGCGCACCGTGCTGGTGATCGGCGCGCCCTTCCTGTGGTGGCTGCGGGTGGGCGAGCTGCGCGCGCTGCTCGCGCCGGTCGTGGCGGGCACCGAGGCCTCCGCCGAACCGGCCGTCGCGGGCGCGCGGCGCTGGGTGCGCCGGTTGGACGCGGTCGCCGACGTGCGCCGCCCGCTGGGCCCGGTCCCGCTGCGCCCGGCCCGGCGGGCCTCCCGCGCGTTCGCCCGCCAACTGCTCGGCCTGTGCCAGGGGCACGCCGAACTGATGGAGCGCGAGATCGCGGTCGGCGCGGCGGCGCTGGCCATCCCGCTGGAGCCGGAGCTGCGGGCCACCGCGCACGAACAGGTCGGCCTGGCCTACGCGGGCTGGGACCGGCTGTTGACCCGGCTCGCCGCCCCCGCGTGGACGATCGGGCGGCATCCGGACGCGCTGATGGCGGGCGTGGTGTCGGCGCTGACCGAGCTCTCCCGACGGGACAAGCTGGCGAACGCGTTCGGCGCGCGCCTGGCCGAGCGGCCCGCCAGCGACCTGCTCACCGACGCGGTCGCCATGGACGGCGAGATCTCCCGCCTCGCGGCGGGCATCTTCGCGGACGGGCCGACCCCGGACCCGGTCGACTGGGCGGAGTACCCGGAAGCGGTCATCGAGCCGGTCTGGCGGGCCCGGGCCGAGGCGTTCGCGGCCCCGGTCGACGACGCCCTGGCGGTGCTGCGCCGGGATCCGGACGAGGACCACCGCAAGGCCGCCGACCACCTGTTCGCGGTGGTCGCGTGCGCGGCCCTGGACACCGGCCGGATGCACCCGGCGGTGGATTGGCTGGACGGCCCGGTCCTGGTCGACGGAAGCGGCCACGCGGTCGACCTGGCGACCCTGATCACCCGCGCCGTCGACGAGGGCAACGACGCCCCGCTGCGCACCTGGTTGGCCCGGATCGGCATCGCCACCCGAGAGCCGGTGCACCCGGGCGGCTCGGCCGCCTGAGGCGTGCCCTCGTCGGCGCACGGCCGCGCACGGCCGCGACCGGTTCGACGCCGTCGGGGCCGTCGGGGCGTGGAAGGCGTCGTGAAAGACTCGCCTCACCCCACCACGACCCAAGAAAGCGCTGGTTTCAGTGAGCGGATTCGTCACCAAGCCCGAGCCGGTCGAGGTCCCCGGTCTGACCCACATCCACACCGGCAAGGTGCGCGACCTGTACACCGACGCCGAGGGCAACCTCGTGATGGTGGCCAGCAACCGGATGTCGGCCTTCGACTGGGTCCTGGACCCGGAGATCCCGGAGAAGGGCCGGATCCTCACCAGCATGTCGCTGTGGTGGTTCGACCTGCTCGCGGACCTGTACCCGAACCACGTGATCTCCACGGAGGTGCCGGCCGGCGCCCCCGCCGACTGGGCCGGCCGCGCGCTGGTGTGCCGCCGCCTGGACATGGTGCCGGTGGAGTGCGTCGCCCGCGGCTACCTGACCGGATCCGGCCTGGTGGAGTACCGCGCCTCGCGCACGGTGTGCGGCATCGCGCTGCCCGAGGGCCTGACCGACGGCTCCGAACTGCCCGCGCCGATCTTCACCCCGGCGACCAAGGCCGAGGTCGGCGAGCACGACGAGAACGTCTCGTACGAGTACGTCGCCGAGCACCACGGCGCCGAGTTGGCCGCCACGCTGCGCCGGGCCACGCTGGCCGTGTACGGCCGGGCCCGGGACATCGCTCGCGAGCGCGGGATCATCCTGGCCGACACCAAGTTCGAGTTCGGCCTCGACCCGCAGGGCGGCCTCGTCCTGGCCGACGAGGTGCTCACCCCGGACTCGTCGCGCTTTTGGCCCGCCGACGAGTGGGAGCCCGGGCACGCCCAGCCGTCCTTCGACAAGCAGTACGTGCGCGACTGGCTGGCGTCGTCCGAGTCCGGCTGGGATCGCGCGGCGGACACCCCGCCACCCGCCATGCCCGAGGCGGTCGTGCAGCGCACGCACGAGAAGTACGTCGAGGCGTACGAGCGTCTGACCGGACGGCGTTGGGCCTGACCCGGTGACCCGATCCGTCGTCGGCCCCGGTCGCCCCGGGCCGACGACGGATCGGCCGGCCCACGGATGGTGCGCCGCATTCCGCGCGGCCGACAGGTAGGGACGACAAGCGCGGACGACAAGAAGGCCGGATCACAGGAGTGATCCGGCCTTCTTATGGAGCGGACGACGAGATTCGAACTCGCGACCCTCACCTTGGCAAGGTGATGCTCTACCAACTGAGCCACGTCCGCACGACTCGGGGTTTCGGCCCCGCGTTGTGTCCCAACCCTACCCGATCCGCGGAGGTGGTTGCCACCGACCTCGGTTCGAGGGGCCGAGCAGAGCAGGCGACAGGAATCGAACACTGCGTCTCCCCCTTGGAAAGGGGGCGCTCTACCACTGAGCTACGCCTGCGTGTGTTCCCCGGTTTCCCGGGTGCAAGAGAACTCTATAGGACCCCCGGAGGTGCCGAGTACGCTCCGGAGTCGGATCGCTACAGATGTCCGCATTTGCCGGAAAAGTTCTTCCGGGACGGCCCGGCCCCCGTCCCGCCGACAGGTGCGGAACGGGGGCCGAAAGGCCCGGTGGGGCGTCGATCGAGCCCAACGCCCGGGACGGTGCTGCCGTCAGTTGGCGGTGTTGGCGGCCTCGAATTCCGCGTACACGCGGGCCGGGATGCGCCCGCGGGCGGGCACGTCCATGCCGCGTGCACGAGCCCAGGCCCGCACCGCCGCGGGGTCGGAGGTGACGGTCGTCTGGCGGAACGGCTTTCCCGTGCGCGCGGTGCGCCGCGCGACCGCGAGATAAGGAGCCAGGGCATCCCGCATCTGCTGAACGTGCTCTTCCGAAAGGTCGATTTCATACGACTTGCCGTCGAGGCCGAAACGGATGGTTTCCGTGGCCTCGCTTCCGTCGATGTCGTCGTGCAGGCTGACGACTACACGCTGGGCCATGGCGGTGTCCTCTCGGGTGATAGCACCGAGGCGAAAAACAAAACTACATTGCCGAGTCTAAGCGCTAAACGCGAACCGTAGCGGTGTCGTCCGCTGTTCTTCGGTTCGGTAAGCGCTAATTTACCGGTCGGCGATTCGTTTTCACGATACGCGAGATATTCCTCTCGCCGCGCGCGCACGGGCGTGTCCGCAGGCCGGGCCGGCGCGTGATCCACAGCCTGTGGACAACGCGACGATGAGTCGAGCTCGCGCGAGCCCCGAGTGAGGCGCATTGCCCGTTTGATGGTGATTTAGCGGCATCTTGACCGGGTCGACTCCCCTGTGGACAACTCCAAAGCTGTGGATAACTTGGCGCCGGAACGGCCTCCCGGAGCCGGCCGGTACCCTGATACCGCCGATCCATCGGGTGCCGGCGTCGACCGGCCCGATCCAGCAGCAGGGTCCGAACCCCCGTATCCCGGATACGGACCGGCCCGAACCATCACAGTGGGAGTGCCTGTGGCACGCGTCGTCGTCGACGTCATGCTCAAGCCGGAAATCCTCGATCCCCAGGGGCAGGCCGTGCAGCGCGCGCTGCCGCGTCTGGGATTCGACGGAATCACCGACGTCCGCCAAGGCAAGCGTTTCGAACTGGAGCTGGAGGGACCGGTCGACGAGGCCGCCCTCGCCCGCATCCGCGAAGCCGCCGAGTCGTTCCTCGCCAACACCGTGATCGAGGACTTCGTGGTCCGCGTCGAGGCGGAGGAGGGGAAGTGACGATCCGCGTCGGCGTCGTCACCTTCCCCGGCTCGCTCGACGACCGCGACGCCCGGCGCGCGGTGCGTATCGCCGGCGCCGAGCCGGTCGCCCTGTGGCACAAGGACAAGAACCTCCAGCAGGTCGACGCGATCGTCCTCCCCGGCGGTTTCTCGTACGGCGACTACCTGCGTTGCGGAGCCATCTCGCGCTTCTCGCCGGTCATGGAATCGGTGATCGAGCAAGCGCAAGCCGGCCTTCCGGTATTGGGCATCTGCAACGGTTTCCAAATTCTTTGCGAATCCCACCTGCTGCCGGGCGCGCTCACCCGGAACGACCACCTGCACTTCATCTGCCGCGACCAAAAGTTGCGCATCGAGAACGTGTCCACCGCGTGGACGTCGGACTTCGCGCCGGGGCAGGAGATCACCGTTCCGCTCAAGAACGGTGAAGGCGGTTTCGTCGCCGACGAGCGCACCCTGGACATGTTGGAGGCCGAGGGCCGCGTGATCGCGCGCTACCTCGACGTCAACCCGAACGGATCGCGGCGCGACATCGCCGGCATCAGCAACGCCGCCGGGAACGTGGTCGGCCTGATGCCGCACCCCGAGCACGCGGTCGAACCGCTGACCGGTCCGACGACCGAGGGCCTCCCCTTCTTCACCTCGATCCTGAAGCGCCTGGTGAACGCCTGATGAGCCTGGACACCGTCAAGAACGCGGTCGACCACCCCGAGGTCGAGCAGCCCTTCGCCGAACTCGGCCTCAAGCCCGACGAGTACGCGCGCATCCGGGAGATCCTCGGCCGCCGGCCGACCTCCTCCGAGCTGGCGATGTACTCGGTGATGTGGTCCGAGCACTGCTCGTACAAGTCGAGCAAGGTGCACCTGCGCCAGTTCGGCGACAAGATGCCCGCCAACGACGCGATGCTGGTGGGCATCGGCGAGAACGCCGGTGTCGTCGACGTCGGCCAGGGCTACGCAGTGACCTTCAAGGTCGAGTCGCACAACCACCCGTCCTACGTGGAGCCGTACCAGGGCGCCGCGACCGGCATCGGTGGCATCGTGCGCGACATCCTGGCGATGGGCGCCCGCCCGGTCGCGGTGATGGACCCGCTGCGCTTCGGCGCGGCCGGGCACCCCGACACCCGGCGCGTGCTGCCCGGCGTGGTCGCGGGCATCGGCGGCTACGGCAACTGCCTGGGCCTGCCCAACATCGGCGGCGAGATCGTCTTCGACCCCTGCTACCAGGGCAACCCGCTGGTCAACGCGCTGTGCGTGGGCGTGATGAAGCACGAGGACATCCACCTCGCGCAGGCCTCGGGCGCGGGCAACCTGGTGATCCTGTACGGCGCCCGCACCGGCGGCGACGGGATCGGCGGCGTCTCGGTGCTGGCCTCGGAGACCTTCGACGCCGACGGCCCGGCCAAGCGTCCGGCCGTCCAGGTCGGCGACCCGTTCCAGGAGAAGCTGCTGATCGAGTGCACCCTGGAGCTGTTCCGCGAGCACCTGGTCGCGGGCATCCAGGACCTCGGCGGCGCGGGCCTGTCCTGCGCGACCTCCGAGCTGGCCTCGGCCGGTTCCGGCGGTATGCGGGTCGAGCTGGACACCGTCCCGCTGCGCGACCACACGCTCTCGCCCGAAGAGATCCTGATGAGCGAGTCGCAGGAGCGCATGTGCGCGGTCGTGGAGCCGGCCCACGTGGCCCGCTTCATGGAGATCTGCGACAAGTGGGACGTGATCGCCACCGTCGTCGGCGAGGTCACCGAGGGCGACCGGCTGGAGATCTACTGGCACGGCGAGCAGATCGTCGACGTGCCGCCGCGCACCGTCGCGCACGAAGGCCCCGTCTACGAGCGGCCGTTCGCGCGCCCGCAGTGGCAGGACACGCTCCAGGCGGACGCCGCCGAGCGGTTGCCGCGCCCGGGCACGGCCGAAGAGCTCAAGGCCACCCTGCTCGAGGTCGTCGCGTCGCCGAACCTGGCGGACAAGTCGTGGGTCACCGACCAGTACGACCGCTACGTCCTCGGCAACACCGTGCTGGCCCAGCCGGAGGACTCCGGCATGGTCCGGATCGACGAGGAGACCGGCCTGGGGGTCGCGCTCGCCACCGACGGCAACGGCCGCTTCTGCAAGCTCGACCCGTACATCGGCGCGCAGCTCGCGCTGGCCGAGGCGTACCGCAACGTGGCCACCACCGGTGCCAAGCCGCTGGCCGTCACCGACTGCCTCAACTTCGGCTCGCCCGAGGACCCGGCGGTGATGTGGCAGTTCGCCGAGACCACGCGCGGTCTCGCGGACGCGTGCCAGATCCTGGGCACGCCGGTCACCGGCGGCAACGTTTCGTTCTACAACCAGACCGGCGAGACGGCGATCCACCCGACGCCGGTGGTCGGCGTGCTGGGTGTGATCGACGACGTCGAGCGGCGCACGCCGATCGGCTTCGCCGAGGAGGGGCAGATCATCCTGCTCCTGGGCGACACGCACGAGGAGTTGTCCGGCTCGGCGTGGGCGCAGGTGGCGCACGACCACCTCGGCGGCCTGCCGCCGAGGGTCGACCTGGAGCGCGAGCGGCTGCTCGCCGAGGTCCTGATCGCGGGTTCGCGGGACGGCATGATCGACGCCGCGCACGACCTCGCCGACGGCGGTCTGGCCCAGGCGCTGGTCGAGGCGTGCCTGGCCGGAGGCCACGGCGCCCGGGTGGTGCTGGCCGAGGACCTCGACCCGACCGTCGCGCTGTTCAGCGAGTCGGCGGGCCGGGCGATCGTCGCGGTGCCGCGGAGCGAGGAACTGCGCTTCTCCGACATGTGCAAGGTGCGCGGCCTGCCGTGCGCGCGGATCGGTGTGGTCGACGGTGACACGCTCGACTTCCAGGGCCACTTCACGGTGGCGCTGAGCGAGCTGCGCACCGCTCACGAGGAGACCCTCAAGGGCCTGTTCGGCTGACCGGCGACATCCAGTGCCCGTGCGGGGTGCCTCGTGCACCCCTCACGGGCACTGTTGCCTTTCGGCCTTCAGGTTGCGATCGAAGCTCACGCGCACGGGAGTCCCCCGGGGCGGGGTGTACTCCAGCGTGCGGTTGTCCAGGAACCGCACGCCCGTGATCGTCGCCCCGTGGTCCTCGCACTCGCTCAGGATGCTCGTGCTCCGGTCCAGGCCCGCAGTCGACCGGATCTCCAGGTCGTAGATCGAGTCGACCGAGTACGAGGCCGCGCCGTCCACCTGCAGTGCCCGAATCCGGCCGTCCGGTGACACCGCCACGACCTTCCCGGCCGGGCGATCGTCCAGGGTGAGTGCGGTGACCACCGTGCCGAGGGCCATCACCAGCCCGGCCACGAACGCGAGTCCCAGTGCCGCCACGCGGACCACGAGGGCGCGGAACGTGGCCGCGACCTCGATCCCGATCAGGCAGATCCCGAGCGCGGCCGGAACCACCCCGCCGGTCAGGATCCCCCGGTCGAACACGTCCAGGTTCCACGGATTGGCCGCAGCGATCCGCCACGTGATCAACGCCACGGCGGCAGGTCCCAGCAGCAGCGTTCTGCGGACGATCACCGCGATGGGGACCGCACGCCGTGTGGAGCCGGCGCCGGCGCTTGTCCTGCTGCTCGATTCCGCGCCGGACCTCGTCCCCAGGCGCATCGCCCACCCCCGTCGGCGCGGTGAGACCGCACCGCTACGTCCCCAACCGGTACGGCCGGAAGGTACCGTGCCCGGACCAGTACGGGTAGGGAATTGTGCCATGGTGCGCGCCCTTCGAGGCACTCTCCTCGTACGCGTGATACCTCGTGTGCGCCGCGTCCGCCCAGCCCGCGAAGATCAGCGTGTGCCCGGCCGCGCCGGGCGCGGTGTCGAGCAGGATGTCCCCGGGACGCAGGTCGTCCTTGCCGATCGGGTGCGACACCTCCGGGAGGGTCACCGTGGTCAACCCCGGTGGCGGCAGGCCCCAGGCCATCGAGACCAGCCCCGAGCAGTCCGTACGGTAGCCGTCGTGCAGCCCGGTCATGCTGTAGCCCAGCCGCAGGTCGGCCCACCGCTTCGCGCGGGCCACGATCTCGTCCCCGTCCGGCGCGGGCGAGCCGTCCGGCGGGGCCGCGGCACCCGCCCCGCCCGACACGACCGACGTGATGCGGGCGATGCCCGCGCCGCGGCCCATCGGCCGGATCGTGACCGGGCCGCGGAATGCCTCGGGCAGCACGAACGGCGGCTCGGCGACCCGGACCGACGCGGCGGGCGGCGGTGGGAGAGCGGGACCGGCCGACACCAGGGTCGGCAACCGGGTCGCCGCGGTCGTGTCCACCTCCGCGTACGCCCGGGCGCTCTCGGTCAGCCGGTCGGCCAGATCCACGCCGGTGCGCTCGGCCCGATCCAGCGTCTCCACCGCGTCGCGCAGCCGGGCCCGCAGCATCTCGAAGGTCGCCGGCGCCAGCGGCCTGCTCGCCGCGACATCCACCGCCGCGACCCGCTCGCGCAGCGCCCACACCTCGCCGGCGACCGCGCGCAGCCGGCCCGCGAGCGCCATCAGCGCGTCCGGCACCGCGGTGAACCCGGCGGTCACCGCGTCGCCCACCGCTCGTCCAGCCAGGCCGCGCTGCCGCCGGCCGGAAGGCGCTCCCGTGCGTCCGGCCCGGCCGCAGCCCGGGCCGCCCGCTCGTTGGCCGCGATCCGGGCCAGTGCCGCCCGCATCGCCGCAGCGTGTGCCCGCAGCGCCTCGACCACCGCGAGCACGGCCGGTTCGGCCGCCGCGCACTCGCGGCGCCAGGCCTGCGCCCGGGCCGCGAAGGCGTCCGCCGCGGTGCCGCGCCATTCGATGGTCATCGGCCCGGGCCGCACCCGCTCGCCGGCCGCCGCCAACTCACTCGCGATCGCCTCGACCCGGTCGGGGTCCCCGTAATTGCTCATGTCCCCAGCGTGGCGACGCGGGCGCCCGGCCGGGCGCCCGCGCGGCGAATCGGTGCAGAAACGAATCGCCTACTCGTCCCCGATCGAGCCCTCTAATCTGCACCCATGACGAGCCGCCCCGCCGCCCCGCGCCCCCGCAAGGTCGACCCGGTCAAGGTGCGCGCCGCGCTGATCGCGCAGTGGCACGCGATGGTGGAGGTGACGTCCCGGCTGACCCCGGCCCAACTCGCGGCTCCCTCCGGGCTGACCGGCTGGTCCACCGCCAACCTGGTCGGCCACTTGGCCGCGAGCGTGCAGGCGGTGCCGCGTTGGCTCGCCGAGCCGATCCCCGGCGGCCCCCCGATCACCGTCGAGCAGTGGGCGAACGGCACCTCCGCGTACGCCGCGGTGGTCTCCGCCATCGCCGACGACATGGCCGAGGCCGGCCACACCCCCGCCGACTTCGTGGACGACGCGATCGCCGCCCTCGACGGCGTCCCGGACACCCGGATCACCATCACCCGGATCGGCCCGATGCGGGTCGCCGACATGCTGGTGACCCGTCTGGTGGAGGGCGTCGTGCACTGCGACGACCTCGAACGCGCGATCGGCGAGCCGTTCCCGCACGACCGGCACGCGCTGGGCACCGTGGTCCGCGCGCTGGCCGACGCGCTGGCGACCAGGGCCCCCGGACACTCGGTCGAGGTCCGCGTCCCGCCGTTCGCCGTAGTGCAGTGCGTCACAGGCCCCCGGCACACTCGGGGCGTTCCGCCCAACGTGGTCGAGACCGACCCCAGGACCTGGCTCCGCCTCGCCACCGGCCGCCTGACCTGGGCGGACGCGGTCGAGGACGGTCGGGTTCTGGCCAGTGGAGAACGCAGCGACTTGTCCGGATACCTGCCACTGATGGGGTGAACCGCGACCGATCCGGCCCTGTCGTAGACTCGATCACGTGCCACGTGGCGATGGACGACTCAACCACGATCTCTTCCCCGGCGAGAAGGGCCCGCAGGATGCCTGCGGCGTCTTCGGCGTTTGGGCCCCCGGCGAAGAGGTCGCAAAACTCACCTACTTCGGTCTCTACGCATTGCAGCACCGCGGAACGGAATCCGCCGGCATAGCTGTGAGCAACGGATCCCAGATCCTGGTCTTCAAGGACATGGGCCTGGTTTCCCAGGTCTTCGACGAAACCACTCTGGGTTCGCTCCGCGGGCACATGGCCGTCGGCCATGCCCGCTACTCGACCACCGGTTCGTCGGTCTGGGAGAACGCCCAGCCGACCTTCCGGGCCACCGCGACCGGCAGCATCGCGCTCGGCCACAACGGAAACCTCACCAACACGGGTGAGCTGTCCCGTCTGGTCGCCGAGCAAGGCCCCGATCGCGGCGAGCTCAACTATCCCTACCAGGGCCGGATCGAGGCCAGCAGCGACACCGATCTGCTGACCTCGCTCCTGGCCGGCAGCCCGGACCTGTCCCTGGAACAGACCGCGATGCAGGTGCTGCCCAAGGTCAAGGGCGCCTTCTCGCTGGTCTTCATGGACGAGACCACGCTCTACGCCGCGCGCGATCCCCAGGGCATCCGGCCCCTCGTGCTCGGTCGGTTGGAGCGCGGCTGGGTGGTCGCGAGCGAGACCGCCGCACTCGACATCGTCGGTGCCTCGTTCATTCGCGAGATCGAACCGGGCGAGCTGATCGCCGTCGACGAGCACGGCCTGCGCACCCGACGGTTCGCCGAGGCCAAGCCCAAGGGCTGCGTCTTCGAGTACGTCTACCTGGCCCGCCCCGACACCACGATCGCCGGCCGAGGCGTCTACGCGTCCCGGGTGGAGATGGGCCGACGGCTCGCCCAGGAGTTCCCAGTCGACGCCGACCTGGTCATGCCGACCCCCGAATCCGGCACCCCCGCCGCGATCGGCTACGCCGAGCAGTCGGGCATCCCGTACGGCAACGGCCTGGTCAAGAACTCCTACGTGGGTCGCACCTTCATCCAGCCCAGCCAGACCATCCGGCAACTGGGCATCCGGCTCAAGCTCAACCCGCTGCGCGAGGTCATCCAGGGCAAGCGGCTGGTCGTCGTCGACGACTCGATCGTGCGCGGCAACACGCAGCGCGCGCTGGTGCGGATGTTGCGCGAGGCCGGCGCGGCCGAGGTACACGTGCGGATCTCCTCGCCGCCGGTGAAGTGGCCGTGCTTCTTCGGCATCGACTTCGCCACCCGGGCCGAGTTGATCGCCAACGGTCTCTCGGTGGACGAGATCGCCAAGTCCCTCGGGGCCGACTCGCTCGCCTACATCTCGATCGACGCGATGGTCGAGGCGACCACCATCCCCAAGGACCGGCTCTGCCGGGCCTGCTTCGACGGGGAGTACCCGATCGAGCTGCCCGACCCCGAGCGGCTGGGCAAGCACCTCCTCGAAGGCATCGAGCAGACCGTCCGCACCGACGTGGACGGCGTGCAGGCCCTCCTCGGCGGCGGCGGGGCCGAGGACGCGCTCCGCCGTCCCTGATCAGCCGAGTCCCCGAGTTCTCTCCTTCGGATCGTCGCGTCGCGTCCCCACCCGGGGCCGCGACGGGGCGCCCCGAGAAGATCCACCGACCCGACCCGAAAGGGCCGCCGCCGTGAGCGACCAGTCCACCCCCACCCCCCGTACCGCGACCTATGCCGCGGCCGGCGTCGACATCGAGGCCGGTGACCGCGCCGTCGAGCTGATGAAGCAATGGGTCGGCAAGGCCACCCGGCCCGAGGTCGTCGGCGGCCTGGGCGGCTTCGCGGGCCTGTTCGACGTGTCCGCGTTCAAGCGGTACGAACGCCCCCTGCTGGCCAGCGCGACCGACGGGGTGGGAACCAAGGTCGCCATCGCGCAGGCGATGGACAAGCACGACACGATCGGCCACGACCTGGTCGGCATGGTCGTCGACGACCTGGTCGTGTGCGGTGCCGAGCCGCTGTTCATGACCGACTACATCGCCACCGGCAAGGTCGTCCCCGAACGCATCGCGGCGATCGTCAAGGGCATTGCCGAGGGCTGCGTGCTGGCCGGCTGCGCGCTGGTCGGCGGCGAGACGGCCGAACACCCCGGCCTGCTCGACCCGAACGAGTACGACGTCGCGGGCGCCGGCACCGGCGTCGTGGAGGCCGACGGCCTGCTCGGCGCGGAGCGGGTGCGCGAGGGCGACGTGGTGATCGCGATGGCCGCCTCCGGCCTGCACTCCAACGGCTACTCGCTGGCCCGGCACGTGTTCTTCACCATCGCCGGCTGGAAGCTCGACCGCGACGTGCCGGAACTGGGCCGCACCCTCGGCGCGGAACTCCTGGAGCCGACCCGGATCTACTCGCTGGACTGCCTCGACCTGGCCCGACGCACCGACGTGCACGCGTTCTCGCACGTCACCGGCGGCGGCCTGGAGGCCAACCTGGCGCGCGTGCTCCCGGCCCACCTGGATGCCCGCCTGGACCGTTCGACCTGGACCCCGGCACCGATCTTCGGCCTGGTCGGCTCGCTCGGCGACGTGGCCCGCGCCGAACTGGAGAAGACGCTGAACATGGGCGTGGGCATGGTCGCGGTGGTCGCCGCGGACGCGGCCGACGCGGCCCTGGCGGTGCTCGCCGAGCGCGGCGTGCCGGCCTGGGTCCTGGGCGACATCGTCACCGGCTCCGGCCGGGCCGTACTGAGCGGCGATCACCGGGCATGACGAAAGCACCCGCGGCGGTCGCCGTCGTCCCGGATCGGGACGGCGGTACCTCCGTGGGCGCGTTCGCGAACACGCCAAACGGCCCGGGGTCGAGTAGTCGTCCTACTCGGTCCCGGACCGGGCGGTGTCACAGCGCACGGGCGCCCCGGCTGAATTGGGCGTTGTCTCCCGTGCTCGAAGAAGAGGAGCGGGGCGTCAACGATGGCGCGATCGGCCGTCGTCTTCCTCGTCCTCGTCATCGTTGTAACGAGCCGAATACCCCGCGTAGGGGTCGTCGAACTCGTCTTCACTCGTGTCGTCGTCAACCTCTGGCTTGCCGATCGGCAAGTCGGTTGGCGACGACGCGCCCAGCTCTTCAGCCAGACGGCTCAGATCCGTACCGCCGCTGTTGTACTTCAGCTGGCGGGCGACCTTTGTCTGCTTGGCCTTGGCCCGGCCGCGCCCCATGGCTCGACCCCCTCAACGACGGGGCTCACGGCCCCGGGTCTTGACACGCGTTCATAGTCAGGGACGGTTCGATGACGCTTGAGAACCGGCCCGTAGGGGATTAACGGTACCTGCTTCCGCCGCCGGACGGTACGTCGCATGGGTGACAGCGGGGCTCGGACCCCGACCGGGCTCTGTCGTTCCGGCTGGTCAGGGGCCTGATCTGGGGTCCTTTGCCGGGTCTGACGATACCGTGTCGGTCAGGTTTGGAGGTAGATGTCACGCAGGCGGCCCACATCCGCCATGCGCCGCTCGGCCAATCTGTCCGCCGCGACGACCGGTGGCACGCCCTCCTCCTCGGCCGACGCGAAGATCTTCGCGGTGATCGCGCGGATGCCGCCGGCCTTGCGCTTGGCCCGCTCGAAGTCGAATCCGTGCCGCTCGTCGGCCACCTGGATCACCCCGCCGGAGTTCACCACGTAGTCCGGCGCGTAGAGCACGCCGCGCTCGGCGAGCGCCTTCTCGATGCCCGGATGCGCCAGTTGGTTGTTGGCCGCGCCGCACACCACGGCCGCGGTCAGCACCGGGACGGTGACGTCGTCGAGTGCGCCGCCGAGCGCGCAGGGCGCGTACACGTCCAGGTCCGGGAGGCGGATCAGGGTGTCGGTGTCGGCGACGAAGTCCACTTCGGGGTGCTCGTGCCGCACCCGCGCCACGGCGCGCTCGTCGACGTCGGTTATCACCACCGAGGCGCCGTCCGCGAGCAGATGCCCGACCAGGTGCCGGCCGACCTTCCCGACGCCCGCCACGCCCACCCGGCGACCGCGCAGCGTCGGACTGCCCCAGCGGTGCTCGGCGGACGCCAGCATGCCCTGGAAGACCCCGTACGCGGTCAGCACGGACGAGTCGCCCGCGCCGCCGTTCTCTGGGGAGCGGCCGGTGACGTAGGCGCACTCCTTGGCGACCACGTCCATGTCGTCGACGTAGGTGCCCACGTCGCACGCGGTGATGTAGCGACCACCCAGGGACTGGACGAAGCGGCCGTAGGCGCGCAGCAGCACCTCGGTCTTGTCCCGGGTCGGGTCGCCGATGATCACGGCCTTGCCGCCGCCGTGGTCGAGTCCGGCGAGGGCGTTCTTGTAGGCCATGCCGCGGGAGAGGTTGAGGACGTCCGCGACGGCCTCCTCCTCGCTCTCGTAGGGGTGGAACCTGGTGCCGCCGAGGGCGGGTCCCAGGGCACTGGAGTAGATCGCGATGATCGCGCGCAGGCCGCTCGCGCGGTCCTGGCAGAAGACGACCTGTTCGTGGCCGGTCGACCTGCCGAACACCAGGCCCGACGTCGTGCCGTCGGGGCCTTCCATCCTGTCGGTCACTGTGGTGACTCCATGGGATCGTGGTGACGTTGGTGCCGCGCGGATCTGCGCGGCGGTTCAAGCCTAGAACCCGTGCGGATCACCGGGTTGGACCTTCTCCACGTCGGGGCCCGCCCGACGTGCCAAGATTCCCTCGTGCGGACTTCGGTGGTTGCCCCCTACGCGGCGTACCTGCGGGTGTACGAGCCGCTTGCCGCGTTTCCCGAACCGGAACGCGAGCGGTGGGCCGCGTACGCCGCCACACAGCCCGCAGGCCCCCCCGCGTCGCCCGAGGCGCCCTCGCCCGCCGGACTGACCGCGCAGGAGCACCGGAGCGGCCTGGAGAACCTCCTGGCCACCCCTCCGGTGATCGCGCCACCGCACGAGAGCGAGGACGCCTACGTGCACGTCCTGGACGGCGTCACGGTGATCTGCCCGCGGCAGACCCGGCTGCGCTGCTGGACGGCGCTGGCCGAGTTGCGTCGGGAGTATCCGGCGGCGGTATTGGACGTGTTCTGGCCGCGGTTGGTGATCGACCAGGCCCACGTCGAGCACGAGCGCTGGAAGTCCGCGCATCCCGACGTGCAGCCGCACATCCACAGCAGCACGTGGCACGTCCCGGTGCGCTGGTTCGTGCTGTTCGCGCCGGACGAGCGGGTCCTGGTGCCCGCGGCCGAGGGCGCGGCGGCGGGACCGGGCGAGCTCTACTACCGCACGCCGATGGTGCAGGCCCGGCGGCGGGTGGCCAGGGCGCTGAAGGTGCTCCGCGAGACGGTCGGGGACGGCGCGCTGATCACCGGGCTGGAGAGCGTGGGCCGCTGGCTGGAGGAGTTCCATCCGCGCGCGCTGGTCGAGCTGGACTACGGCGGTCTGGTGCGGCTGATCGGGTCGGGCGATCCGGCCGCCGAGAACTCGGTCGCGGACGTCGCGGAGGGCATCGCCGCACTGGGCTCCGGTGACGGAGCGCGAGCATCGGCCGCCTACCGCAGGATTACGGAGCGTTGGCAATCGGTACGTGCCCTGGAGCACGCGAGCTGAGCAAGCGTCCGCATTTCATGAAGTTTCGGCGTGACCGTCGTCACTCTTTCGTGTTCAGTCACCCCGTGATCTGAAAGCCTCTCAACCTGCTGGTTCGAGTTGTGGGACTCCCAGTCCTCCAGGTTGACGGAGATCGACTCACAACAGGGTGCATACGCCAGCGAATGGTTCGTATATGATGAAAAGGACAAACCAGATGTAGTCGGTCTGGCCGGGTCGAGTCATCGGGGATACTTCGTTGCTGGTGGGACGGGGTGGACACGAGGGGTCGTTCGGGCTCGAGTGACTCATCGTCACAGTCATGTGACTGTCCGCTATGCCTGGTCCTTCGGGATCGCGTGGCTTGAACCCTGGGATGCCAATTCCGGCGGTTTGACCAACCGGGTGCGGCGGATGGTGTACTTGTACTGTGAAGGACAAGCCGTTCGTCCTATAACCGACTTGGCCCTCGTGAACTATTTAGGACATCGTGGGTCAAGGTGCAGAATTTGAAGAAAGAACCGTGTTGGTTCGGTTCTCCCGAGGAGGCCGCTCATGACCGCTCGTACGCCTGATGCCGAGCCGCTGCTGACGCCGGCCGAGGTTGCCAGCATGTTCCGCGTCGACCCCAAGACGGTGACGCGCTGGGCCAAGGCCGGCAAGCTCACGTCGATCCGCACGCTCGGCGGACACCGTCGCTACCGCGAGGTGGAGGTCCGCGCCCTGCTCGCGGGCATTCCGCAGCAGCGCAGCGAAGCCTGAGGGCTGCGTCGAAAAGCTTTTCCCCTGAGTGCTGCACCGGATCCCGCCGGGTCCGGTGCAGCACTCTTTTTGTGCGCCCGGAAGTGCCCCGCGCGTGCCTGTGAGTCCCACTCCGCGTCTGCACGGTCGCAGGAGGTGGGAGCGGGGGGAGCGGCTGGGACGCCGGTTCGGCGTCGCTCCGGGGCGGGTGCCGGGGCCGCGGCGCGGTCGGATCCGGGTCGGTCGGGGGCTGCGGAGGGCCTCGCTCGGCCGCTTCCATCCGGGATTCCCGACGGCGGCCAGTAAAATATCACATAGAATGCGCGGTCGATTTCCGGCCGCCGACGAAAACCATCGCCCTTTAAAACAGTGACCTTGGTCACATGCCGGCTCCGTGTGTGCTTCGACGGGCCGCTCACGGCAGTGGTTCGAACCTCTCCGTCGGGGAGCCGGTCGAAGGGCGGTCGGCCGGGTCCGCCGGCCGGTGCGCCCGCGACCCGGTCGGCCGGGGTTCCGCGGACGTCACGGGGCCGGTGAGCGACGCCGGGGGCACCGGGCCGCGTCGGGTGGGTCGATGGGCGGTCGCCGCGCCGGGCCCGGCGGATGCGCGGGCCGGGCCCGCGGGCGTCGCGGGGACCCGAACCGCGCGGGGTCGGGGGATTCAACGGACCCGGCCCAACGATCGCCGATCGACCACGCTGAGTGATGATCCGGGCCGATCCACCGCGATCGGGATCCCGCCGAATCGCCGGCCTTCGTGACTGTGTGCGAGCAAGGTGACCGGGTTCGGGGGACGCGTGCGCGCGCTGTGTCCGGTCAGTCCTCGTCGAGCCAGGCGAGCCGGGTGTCCTCGTCCGGCGCCGGGCCGTCGATCACGTGCGGCAGGAAGCGGGCGTACCCGTCGGTGACCGGACCACTGGACTCGCGGATGCCGACGCCGGCGGACTTCCCGTCCACCACCCACGCGCCGAGTACGGGCTTGTTGCCGTCGAAGTCGGGCAGCGGCACGTACTCCTGGAAGCACCAGCCCTCGTCGCCGTACGCCTCGGCGGGCTGCACGTGTTCGCCGTCGGGCGTGACGATCCGGATCGCGTCGCCCTCGCGTCCGTGCAGCGGCTTGGCCACATAGGACTCCATGCCGCGCGGTGAGTCCAGGAAGGCGGGCAGCAGGTTCGGGTGGCCGGGATACAGCTCCCACATCACCGCGAGCAGTGCCTTGTTGGACAGGATCGCCTTCCACGCCGGTTCGATGAACAGGCACGACCGGGGGTGGGTGATCAGGTGCTTCCCGAACGGCTCGGCGAGCATGTCCTCCCACGGATAGAGCATGAACATCGTGTCGATGCCCCGCTCCTCCAGGTCTACGAAGCGCAGCCGCTCGCTGTCCCAGCCGATCTCGGCGACCTCCAGACCGATCGTGGTCAGCCCGGCCTCGGTCGCGGTGTCCCGGAGGTAGGCGGTGTGCAGCCACTCCTCCTCGTCCTCGGTGCCCTCCACGTGCGCGAAGTGCATCGTCTCCGAGCGCAGATAGGGCTTGATCCGGCCCCACGCGCGCACGAGTCGCTCGTGCAGGCTGTTCCACTGGTCGCGCTCGGGGAAGCAGTCGCGCAACCAGTACCACTGGACCAGGGAGGCCTCGATCAGCGCGGTGGGGGTGTCCGCGTTGTACTCGAGCAGCTTGGCCGCACGCCCGTCGCCGCCCCACGCGAGATCGAACCGCCCGTAGACGCTCGGGTGTTCCTCCTCCAGGGTGATCCGCAGGTAGTCGCGGGCCTCGTCGGGCAGGCCGAACGCGGTCAGGTCACCGCGCTCGATCACGTGTCGGGCGGCGGCCACGGACATCTCGTGCAGTTCCTCGGTGACGTCCTCGAGCCGGTCGACCTCGTCGAGGGTCAGCTCGTAGTACGCCTCCTCGTGCCAGTACGGCACCTCCGTGCCGTCGTCGTCCTCCCAGGCCGCGTAGAGCAGTCCCTGCGACTCGACGAGTGGCTTCCAGCCCGGTCGAGGCGTGCTGGGTATACGACGCATGGCTCAGGCCCTCCCCGGATGTGACACCGCGTCAGCTTGAACTCTTCGACGGGCACGAGCCGAAGCCGCCGCGTTCGATCTTGCCCTTGCGCGGGCGATCGAAGGATCCCTGCCCGGAGACGAGTGTCATACCCCTGGTCGGACTGAGCGTCTGCCCGCACGAATGCGGCACGTAGTACCAGGACAGACTCGGGTCGGTGCGGCCCAGGCAGCGGAAGTCGTCGACGCGCACGTTGTGCGTCCGGTCCGCGCAGACCTCGGCGTAACCGCTCTTCGCCGAGCTCTTGCCGCCGCCGCTCCCGCACGCGGTGAGTGCGCCGGCGAGGGTCAGCGTCAGGGTCGCCGCGACCGCGGTCGACTTCACGCCGCCCTTGCGTTGCGGACGCGAGCCTGACGACACGAGCCTGGTGGCGCGAGATGGGGTGGCCACGGGTCCTCCGCTCGAAGGGCTGCCGGTGACGGTCCGGTGTGGACCGACTCCGAGGACGGTACCGAGACCTGCGGGCCAACGGTGGCCCCGGGAGGGGGAAACCGGGAAGTCCTCGACGTGCCCGGGGTGATTTGTCGATCGGTGTCGGTGATGTCCGACCCCCGCGATGTCCGTGCGTTCGACGCGGCGGGACGCGGGTGCGGACCGCTCGTCACGGCGGAGTGCACGGGCGGGCGCTGCCAGTGCGGGGGTGTGTACGCAGTGTCACGGCTCGAGAGAAGGCGCGGGCCGGGCGCCCGGCGATCCCGGCGACGGGCCGGGTCAGATCCCGCTCGCGCCGAGCAGGCTGCCCACCGCGTAGGTGACCGCCATCGCCAGTGCCCCGCCCGCGGTGATGCGCACGATCGCGCGGGTCGGCGGCGCGCCGCCCAGCCGGGCGCCGCTCCACCCGCACAACACCAGGGCGACCAGGACGGCGGCCACCGTGATCGGCAGTCGGGCCGAGGCGGGCGGCAGCACGATCGCCAGCAGCGGTAGCAGTGCGCCGACGGTGAAGGCCAGGAAGCTGGCCCCGGCCGCATGCCACGGGTTGGTCAGTTCGTCCGGGTCGATCTTGAGCTCGACCTGGGCGTGCGCGGCGAGCGCGTCGTGTGCGGTGAGCTGTTCGGCCACCTCGCGCGCGAGTCGCCGGGTGAGTCCCTGCTGTTCGTACAGCCCGGTCAACTCGTCGAGTTCGGCCTCGGGTTCGTCGGTCAGCTCGCGGCGCTCCTGGACCAGCGCGGCCCGCTCCGCGTCGCGCTGGGTGCTCACCGAGACGTATTCGCCGGCGGCCATCGACATCGACCCGGCGAGCAGTCCGGCCAGCCCCGCGGTGAGCAACTGCGCGCGCTCGTCGGTGGCTCCGGCGACCCCGACCACCAGGCCCGCCGTGGACACGATCCCGTCGTTGGCGCCCAGCACCGCCGCCCGCAGCCAGTTCAGCCGCGTCCCCATCGCCTCGTCGTGCGGGGGATGGGTGGGCATCCGATCGGGATCGTCCGCGGCGCTCATGGACGAAGTATCACGACGAAGTCCCATGCGGGCGGCGTGGACACGAGCTCGGGCCCCGGGCGGAACCCGAGCGGGTCAGTCCTGCCGGGCCGGTTCGTCGCGGCCGACCTTCGCGTCCCGGTCGTCGTGGTGGCCGGGCGGGGATCCGGCCGGCGATCCGCACACGCAAGAACGCCCCGGACGGGATTCCGTCTGGGGCGTCGGTGTATCCGGCTGCGGTGGCCAGGGGCGGGGTCGAACCGCCGACCTTCCGATTTTCAGTCGGACGCTCGTACCAACTGAGCTACCTGGCCTCGATGGATCAGGGCGCCTTTCGGCGCCCCGATCTTTCCATCTTGCGGTCCTGACGGGATTTGAACCCGCGGCCTTCACCTTGACAGGGTGACGAGCACTCCAAACTGCTCCACAGGACCTCTACGATCTCCACCCGGCTTCCCGGGTTTCCCTCGCGGTGTTTCGTGTTGAACCCTACCGTACTGGCTGTCCGGCTTGTTGCGGCCCCCGAGGGGGTTTGTTGCGTGCCCCCAACGGGATTCGAACCCGTGCTACCGCCTTGAAAGGGCGACGTCCTAGGCCACTAGACGATGGGGGCTTGTTGGCCGTGTCCGGCGTCTTGTTGCCGTCGGGGACGTCCCGAACTATACGGGGTTTTCGGCGGCGCTTGCAAAACAGATAGCCGGGGGCCCGCGCGGGCCCGCGTACGCACCCCCGGAGTGGGCGCGGAGGCCGCAGAATGGGGGCGTGCTGGAGATGTCGCGCGAGGAGTTCGAGGAACTGGTGGCCGAGGCCCTGGACCGGATCCCGCCTGAGCTGACCAAGCTCATGGACAACGTGGCGATCTTCGTCGAGGACGAACCGGCCCCCGACGGCGAGCACGGGACCAACCTGCTCGGCCTCTACGAGGGCATCCCACTCACCGAGCGTGGGGATTGGTACGCGGGTGTGCTGCCCGACCGGATCACCATCTACCGCAACCCCATCCTGCGGATCTGCGAGACGTACGAACACGTCGTCGAGGAGGTGGAGGTGACCGTCGTGCACGAGGTCGCGCACCACTTCGGGATCGGCGACGAGTGGCTGCACGAGCACGGGTACGGCTGAGCGCTCGTCGGCGAGCCGGGACAGGCCGGATCGCGTGCGCTCCCGTCGTGCGCTCACGCGCCGCGGCCGAACGGGTGACGGGCGATGCTCCGAAATTGGAGCGGGACTTTTGCCGTGCCCATGCTGAAGCGGTGACCACGCAGGGGGACATCGGGCCGGTGCCGGACTTCGTCGAGGATGAGCCGGAGTTTCCCGGAACCGGGTCGTTGACCCGTGTGGGCGAGCACGACTCGACCGTGCCGCGCGCTCGCGAGGGCGAGTGGCGGCGGTCGGCGGGCCCCGAGGCATACGAGCCGGTCGCGGGTGAGGCGTGGGGGAGCCCGGAGCCGCGGATGCGGGAGGCGGGCGGCGACGTCGAGGAGACGGATTCGAGCGGGTCCGTCGGGTCCGACCCGCGGTTCGCGCCGTCGGCCGGCCCGGTCGACCAAGTCGCGCCACCAGCGGGTGAGTTCGCCCCGTTCCGGACGACCGGCGAACTCACCTCCGAGTTGGCTCGGGTCTGCTACGGCGAACCGGTCTCGATGCTCACCCGGTGGTTCGGCGAACCGGCCGCCCCGCGGGCCGGCGCGGTGGAACACGGATCCGCGTCGCCGAACCGGCGGGCGACCGGGCGGCGCAGGTCCGCGCACCGGGCCCACCGGGCCGCCGAGACCGCGCGCACCGAGGTCGCGAAGGGCGTTTCGGACGGGCGATCGGCAAGCGTCGGCTGGGAGTTCGCCGCCGTCGTCGTGGTGCCCGCGCTCGTGCTCGCCGGGCTGCTCTACTACTTCGGCTGGGCTCGTGCCTCGGCCCGGTCCGCCTATCTCGGGTTCGACGAGAGCGTGCTGGACACGCCGGCCCGGGAGTACCTCGCGGACGGCCTGCGCGCGTTGTACCGGCCGCTGCTCGTGGCCGTCGCGGCTCTGCTCGCGGCCCGGGCGGCGCATCCACGGCTGCTGGTGTGGCTGCGCCGACACCGGCGGATCGCCGCGTGGTGCACGTGGGCGCTGCGCTGCGGGTGGTTCGCGGTGCCCGGCGCGACCTGGGTCGCGGTGCATCGGTGGCCGGCCCGCGGTGCCCAGTGGTGGTCGCTGTTGTTGCCGTGCGCGCTCGCGGCGGGGCTGTTGGTCTGCGCGTACGGGGTGCTGCTGTCGCGGCGGATCGGCGCGCATCGGCGCGATTCCGGAGCCGGGGCCCGGCCGTGGTCGCCGTCGGCGCTGCTCGTCGCCGCCGCCGTGGTGTTGTGCCTGTTCTGGGCCTCGGGGGCGTACGCGAAGGTGTCCGGGCGCGACGCGGGCAAGGCCGTCGCGCAGCAACTGCCCAGGCGGACGGGCGTGGTGCTGTACTCGGTGCAGGATCTGCGGATGCGATCGGACGACGGCGTCGCGGTCGAGGAAGAAATCGGTGCTTCCTATCGTTACCGCTACACCGGACTGCGCTTGTTGCGCCGTGCCCCGGGGACGCTGTTCCTGCTCCCCGAGCACTGGTCGTGGCAGCGTCCGAGGCTGCTCGTCGTGCACGAGGACGCACGCCTGAGGGTCGAGTACGAACGCACCCGATAGGCATGAACGAGCAGTGATCGGGTACGCTGGTGAATCGCTTTGCCCATATCCAGGCGCCGCCATGAGTCGCGGCGCCTCGTAGGCTCGTTCTGGTGCTCCGCAGAAGTGTCGCTTTCTCGTGCGACCACATTTCGGCTGCGGACCTTCGAGACGGGCCGCATCCGGAAGGTTTTGCATGCCCCCCTATGCCAATGACACTGCTACGCCCATGCCCGGCACCGAAGGTGCCGAGGTGCAGGAGGGTGTGGCGGATGCGCAGGCAGCCGAGGTGACCGAGGTCGCCGCGGAGATTACCGAGATCACTCCCGAGGTCGTCGAGAGCGACGACACCACCGACGGCGACACCGGGTTCGCGGCGCAGGACGAGGCCGCGACGGACGCCGATGCGAACACCGACGACGACACCGACACGGATGTCGACGCGAGCGTCGAGGACGACGCCGCCGACGAGGCCGGGCTCGACGAGGCGGACGACGCCTCGGACGAGGTCGAGGCCAAGCCCGAACCGACCGGCCCCAGCTTCGCCGAGTTCGGTCTGCACAAGGACGTCGTGGACGCGCTCGCGCGCCGCGGCGTGACCCACCCGTTCCCGATCCAGGCCGCGACGCTGCCGGACGCGATGGCCGGCAAGGACATCCTCGGCCGCGGCCGGACCGGTTCCGGCAAGACGCTGGGCTTCGGTCTGCCGATGCTGACCCGTCTGTCCGGTCGCAAGGCCCGCGCCCGTCGCCCCCTCGCGCTGATCCTCACGCCCACGCGTGAGCTCGCGATGCAGGTGCACGACGCGCTGGAGCCCTACGGTCGCATCCTCGACCTGCGGATGAAGACGGTCACCGGCGGCATGTCGATGCCGAAGCAGATCTTCGCGCTGGAGCGCGGCGTGGAGATCCTGGTCGCCACCCCCGGTCGGCTCCAGGATCTGGTCGACCGCGGTTCGGCCGTGTTGGACAACGTCGAGATCACCATCCTCGACGAGGCCGACCAGATGGCGGACATGGGCTTCCTGCCCGAGGTCACCGCGCTGCTCGATCTGATCCCGGCCGGTGGCCAGCGGATGTTGTTCTCCGCGACGCTGGACAAGGGCGTGGACGCGATCGTCCGCAAGTACCTGGACAACCCGGTCACCCACTCGGTGGACCCGCACGCGTCCTCGGTCACCACCATGTCGCACCACGTGCTGGTCGTGCAGCCGAAGGACAAGACGTACGTCACGGCGGCCATCGCGGCCCGCCGCGGGCGCACGATGATCTTCGTGCGGACCAAGTTCGGCGCCGACCGCGTCGCGCAGCAACTGCGTGAGGCCGGCGTGCGCGCCGAGGCCCTGCACGGCGGGATGACCCAGGGCGCGCGCACCCGCACTCTGGCCGAGTACAAGGAGGGCCGCACGCCGGTCCTGGTCGCCACCGACGTCGCCGCCCGCGGCATCCACGTCGACGGCATCGACCTGGTCCTGCACGTGGACCCGGCCGCCGACTCGAAGGACTACCTGCACCGCGCGGGTCGTACCGCGCGGGCCGGCGAGGCCGGCGCGGTGGTCACGCTCGCGCTGCCGCACCAGCGCCGCACGGTGGATCGCCTGATGGAGGACGCCGGCGTCGAGCCGACCCGCCTTCGGGTGCAGGGCTCCAACGACCCGGAGATGCGCAAGCTGACCGGCGCGCGCACGCTGTCCGAGGTCAAGGCGCAGTCCGTGGCGGACGCCGCGGTCGAGGCCGAGGCCGAGGCGGAGCGCCTCGCGGGTCGCATCATCGAGCTCAAGGCCGAGGCCGCCGAGCTGCGCCGCAAGGCCGCCGAACTTGCCGAGGCGGCCAAGAACGGCGACGCGCCGGTGCGGACCGAGCGCTACGAGCGATCGGACCGCGGCGACCGCGGTGGCGACCGGCGCGAGGGTGGCTACCGGGGCGACCGTGACCGCGGCAGCGACCGTCCGCCGTACGGCGGCGACCGTCGTGGCGGCGCGCCGCGTGGCGACCGGCCGTCCTATGGCGACCGCGCCCCGCGTGGTGGCGACCGTCCGTCCTACGGCGGTGGCGACCGGCGTGAGGGTGGCTACCGGGGCGACCGTCCGTCGGGCGACCGCGGCCCGCGTGGCGACCGTCCCGCGTACAACGACCGTCCGGCGTACAACAGCGGCGACCGCGCCCCGCGCACGGGTGACCGGCCGTCCTACGGCGACCGGGCCCCGCGTGGTGGCGACCGTCCCGCGTACGGGGACCGCGCGCCGCGTACCGGCGACCGTCCGTCCTACGGCGGCGGCGACCGGCGTGAGGGTGGCTACCGGGGCGACCGTCCCTCCTACGGGGACCGTGCGCCGCGCAGCGGTGACCGTCCCGGCTACGGCAACGACCGCGCCCCGCGCGGCGACCGTCCGACGTACAACAACGACCGGCCGGCCTACAACGACCGCCCGTCCTACGGCGGCGAGCGTTCGCACGACCGTGCCCCGCGTCGGGACGGTCACTACGACCGTCCGGCCGGTGGCCCGGCGGGCGACCGCAAGCCGCGCTGGAAGCGCGACGCCTGAGCGTCGGGTGACCGAGCTGTAACTGACGTGTAGTCAAAAACACTGAGCGGGGCGGGATCGATCGCGTATCGATCCCGTCCCGCTCAGTAATGTGGCGACATGAAGCGGACCTCGTTCGGAAGCTGGCCGTGCTCCATCGCGCGCGTCCTCGAGTTGTTCGGCGACGGGTGGACGCCGCTCGTGTTGCGTGAGGCGTCCTACGGGGTCCGGCGGTTCGAGGATCTCCAGGAGAACCTGGGGATCGGCCGCAACGTGCTGGCGCAGCGGCTGAACAGGCTGGTCGAGGAGGGCCTGCTCGACCGGGTTCCGTACGAGGAGCGGCGGCCCCGGCACGAGTACGTGCTCACCGCCAAGGGGCGCGACTTCTTCCCGGTGCTGGTGGCGATCGGGCACTGGGGCGACACCTGGCTCGCGGACGAGACCGGGCCGCCGGTGGTCTACCGGCACGGCGGCTCCGAGGGACACGTGGCGCAGGCCGCCGTGATCTGTGCGGTGTGTGGCGACCCGCTCCATCTGGAGGACGTCGAGCCGTTGGCGGGACCGGGTATGACGGCGCGTCAGGCGCATCGAGCGGTGGCCGAGGGGCGTTGCGGGGCGCCCACCTCGGCGGTGCCGGCGCAACGGGGGACCTGGTTGCCGGGGATGTAGCGGCCGGCGGGTCGCTCGGGTCGCCTGGGTCGTCCGGGCCGCCTGCCTGCTCGGCCCCGGCCGCGATGCGGGTGCGGGTCGATGCTCGGGGGGTGTGCGCCGGTTACGGGCGGGCCGGTTCGCCGCGCTCCAGCTTGTCCCGCAGGCCCAGTTCGGCCCGGTCGGCGGCGGCCTGGCCGTGTCGCCATCCGTCCGCGTCGCGGCCGCGCAGACGGTGTGTGGTCTTGGTGGGGAACATCCGCTCGGTGGTCTCCTGGACCGCGACGTCGCGCGCGGCCAGGACCGGCAGCAGGCGGTTCTCGGCGGCCCGGTCCGCGCTCGCCTCGGCCTCCTCCTTCGCGGCGGTCAGCCGCTCGCGGATCCGGTCGGCGTAGGCGATCAGGAACGACTGGCGGAAGGTCTTGGTCCGGCGCGAGCGGCCGGACTCGTGGTAGCGCGAGCCGGCCCGGTTCATCGCGGCGGTGGCCTGCACCAGGAGCGAGGTGTAGAGCAGTTCGACCGCGTCCAGGTCGGAGTCGAAGCCGACCACGGTGGAGAAGCCCAGCGTGCTCGACCAGATCGCCTGGCAGCCGTTGGCGTCGGCGACCGCGTCGAGCAGCAGTGCCTTGGCGCCCTCGTACGGGTTGTCCACGCCGATCCGGCACGCGGCGGGGGCGTGGCGCGAACCCTCCTGCGCGCCCAGCAGCGCCTCGTCGATCCGATGCCGGGTCATCAGCTCCTGCGCCTTGGCGGTGAACGCCTCCGCCTCCTCCGGGAATTCGCTCGACTCGGCCTTGGCGAGCAGAGCGCGCACCCGGCCGAGTTGGCGGGGTTCGCCGGTGGCGGGCTGCTTGCGGGCCGGCTCCTGGAAGGACGCGGCGGCGAGTGGCTCGATGGCGGGCAGCCGGGCGACGCAGCGGAGCAGTTCGAGCACGCGCGCGGCGGTGCCGAAGCGGTCCAGATGCTCCCGGGCGCCGAGTTCGGCGAGGTAGGCGTCGTCCGAGCTCCACCACGGGGTGGTCGCGTCCAGATCGCGCAGTTGGGCGGTCCACCGGCGGCCGGTGCCCGGGTGGCTGCGGGCCTGCGCGGCGACCACGTCGGCGGCGAGCGCGGCGTGCCGCTCGCCCAGCTCGCGGGTGACCGCGCGAACCACGTCGGCGGGTTGCCAGCCGCGCCGCCAGCAGCCGTCGGCGAGGCGCTCGTACAGGGCGAGCACGGCGCGCGAGATTTCCGGCCAGTCGCCGGCGGAGGCCGCGAGCAGGGACGCGCCGAGGTCGATCGTGTCCTCCAGGGCGTCGTCGGACGCGCTCAGGACGGCGTGGAATCGGGTTTCGACGAGCGTGGTGGGCACCCGTCAAGGATTGCATTGTCGGCGCGTGAACGATTCGGGCCCGGTCGGGCCGCCGCGCGCGGGTGCTCAGGTGCGGGCGTAGCGGCCCGGTGCGGTGCCCACGGTGGCGGTGAAATCGCGGGTCAGGTGGGCCTGGTCGGCATAGCCCAGATCGGCCGCGAGCGCGGCCCAGTCGATCCCGGCGCCGTGCTCGGCCCGTTCGGCGACCTCCTGGAGGCGGGCCCGGCGGAGCACCCACTTGGGGCCGACCCCGACGTACTCGGCGAACAGGCGCTGGAGGCGGCGGACCGGGACGCCGACCTCCTCGGCCAGGTCGTCGACCCGGAACAGGTTCGGGTTCGTGGTGATGCGCTCGACGATCGCGGCGACCTCGGCCACCGCGGGGTCGAGGTCGGGCGGGGCCTGGGTCGGCCCGGACAGCACGCCGCGCAGCCAGGTCTCGGCCAGGACGACCCGGTCGGCCTCGGCGGCGGTGCCGAGCACGCGCTCGCCGACCTCCGCGACGGTCGGGCCGAACAGGTCGACCGCGGGCAGCACCCGATCGGTCAGCGCCGCCACCGGACCGCCCAGGACGGACCGGAAGCCGCCCGCGCGGAACCGGATCCCGAACACGTGTCCGGCGCCGATCAGCTCGCGCTCGAACACGTCCCGCACCACGCCGTACACGGCCGGGTACGGCTGCTCGAAGACCACGTGCACGTTGGGGTGCGAGAGCACCTTCTGCTTGAAGGGCGCCCGACCGTGCAGGTCCCAGCGCACGATCCAGTGGTAGTCGACGAAGGGTGCCAGGTCGGGGGCCGGCTCGTACCGGCTCACGTCCCAGTTGCCCGGTTCGACGGCCGCGCGCAGCACCCCGCGAGCGCGATCGGGAAGTGTCATGTCTCCACCGTAGCCGGCGCCGGTGACACCGCCCGTCGAGCCCTGTCGCGTTTGTTCAAGACCGGTTTCCGCAGGTCGCATAGCGTCTGACGCATGAACATTCACCACCTCTTCGTCGAAGCCGCCGCGGAAGCCGACCGGATCGCCCACGGTGTTCCGCCCGAGCCCGCGGCCGGGCCCACGCCGTGCGGCGACTACGACACCCGGGCGCTGATCAACCACTGGGTCGTGTTCACCTCGCACGGCATGGAGCACCGGGCGCTGCGTACGACGCTGCCGGAGGAGATGACCACGCGCGATTTCGTCGCCGAGCCCGACTGGGCCGACGCGTACGCCGCGCAACTGGGTCGCGCGGTCGCGGCGTGGGCCGATCCGCAGGTGTGGGAGGGCGAGATCGACTTCGGCGGCGGCGGCACCATGCCCGCGACGGAGATCGCCGAGATGCTCCTGTTGGAGTCGGTGCTGCACGGTTGGGACGTGGCGCGGGCGACCGGCCAGGACTATCGGGCGTCGGCGGAACTGGGTGAGGCGATCGAGGGCATCGTGACCAAGTACGCGCAGATGTACCGCGAGTACGCCGGCTTCGCCGAGCCGGTGGCCGTCGGGGAGGATGCGAGCGCGTTCGAGCGTGCGCTCGGCGCGTCCGGCCGGGACCCGCGCTGGAAGGCCTGACGGCGGCCCGACCGCGGCGGCCGGTGGTCGGGATCGTCGCGCGCGGGGAATCCGGGCAGGAGCGGGACGGCTGTGCCTATGGTGGCCGCCGAACCCACTCGGAGGCATGCGTGGCAGCGATGGCGACACTCGACGGTTTCGGTTGTACGGTCCGATTCAGCCCGGGCGCGCGGGAGCGGGCCGAGTTCGTCGCCGGGCGTGTGGATCGTGCCGCCGCGTGGTTGGGCGAACGGCTGGGCTTCGCGCCGCGAATACGGTTGTCCGTGGCGAACGCGGCGGACTGGGACGGCGTGGCGACGGTGCCGCTGTACGGCACGCCGCAGGGCGCACAGGACCACCTGCGGGTGGCCGCCGACGACGGCTGGTTCGGCACCGAGTTGTTCGCCGCGATCCGGCCGCACCTGGGCGCCGGGACGGCCCGGGCGGTGCGTGCCGTGTACGGGGAGCCGCCCGCGCTGCGGCCGTACTTCGACCTGGTGGCGGTGCACGAGCTCACCCACCTCTTCCAGGACCAGGTCTGGCCCGGGTATCCGGGCATGTGGATCGCCGAATTGCACGCGAACCTGGCGATGGTCGGCTACGCGCACGAGGTGGAGCCGGAGCTGCTGCCGGCTCTGCGGGCCTTCACCTCGACCGTGGACGACCTGCCGGTCGAAATCACCCCGGTGCGCGAACTCGCGGACATGGAGCGCTCCTTCGAGCACGGCGCGATCAACTTCGCGTGGTTCCACTTCACCCTGACCCGGGCCGCGGAACGGTTGTGGGCGGCCGAGGGTGCGGAGGTGCTGCGCGCCGTGTACGAGCACATCCGCGCCGGGGGCGGGGCCGAGCACCCGGCGCTGCGGCAGGTCGCGGCGGAGTGGGACCGGCACGCTCGGGCCGACGCCGTCGGCTGAGCACGGCGGGCGGCGGTCCGGGCGGGCGGCGGCGGTCGCGGGTCGCGGTCAGCCGGGGCGGCCCGCCAACTCGGGGATCGCGGACAGTTCGGTGCGCGAGACGATGCCGAGCTTGGGATAGGCCTTGTACAGGTGGTGGCCGACGGTGCGCGGGCTCAGGAACAACTGGGCCGCGATGTCCCGGTTGGACAATCCCTGCGCGGCGAGCCGGGTGATCTGCAACTCCTGCGGGGTGAGCAGCGCGAGCACGCCGGCGGGGCGGGGACCCTGCGGCGTCGCGCTGCCGCCGATCGCGCCCAGTTCGGTGCGGGCGCGATCCGCCCAGGACCGGACGTCCAGGCGGTCGAATTCCTCCAGGGCGATGCGCAGCCGGTCGCGCGCGTCGGTCTTGCGGCGCATCCGGCGCAGCCATTCGCCGTACAGCAGCCCGGTTCGGGCCCGCTCCAGCGGCCGGCGCTCGCTCTCGTGCCGGGCCAGCGCGGCGAGCCAGAGCTCCTCGGCCGCGTCGTCGTCCGCCAGCAGCGCGCGGCAGCGCAGCACCAGCGCGTCGGCCCAGCGTTGGTCGGCGCGGCGGGCCCACTGCTCGAAGCGGGCCAGCGGCTCGTGCGCGCGCTCGGGGGCGCCGAACCGGACGGCGGCCTCGACCAGGTCGGGAATCGAACGGGTCGCGCAGATGTGATGGCGCATCGGTTCCCGGGTGAGCCGCTCCAGCCGGTTCAGCGCCGATTCGGGCCGGCCCAGACCCAGGTCGAGCAGTCCCAGTGCCCACGCCGACCACGGCGCGCCGGCCGGCATCGCGCTGCCCACACCGCCGGCCAGCGCCGCGTCGGCGTGCCGGTGGGCGGCCTCCTCGTCGCCGGATACGCCCGCCAGGTAGGCCAGCACGCTCTCGAACTGGCTGATCCACTGCTGCTGACCGCTGTCCTGCGCGATCCGCAGCGCCTCGGACGCGGTGGCCAGGGCGTCGGTGTGCCGACTCTCGAAGACCTCGGCCTCGGCCACGAAGAACAGGATCGTCGGCAGCCGACCGATCCCGCCGTGCAGCCGGCTCTCGGTGGCGAACATCGCCGCGATGTCGTGCGCGTGCACGTCCTGACCGAGGGTCAGGCCCACGCCGCAGGCGAGCAGCAGGTCGCGCAGCTCTTCGTTGCCGGTTCGGTGGGCGACTCGGACGAGGTCGCCGAGGTCGGGGCGCTCGGGATCGGGGCGCTGGGATTCCGGGTGCTCGGTGTCCTCGTTCGGCGGGAAGGCGGCGATGATGAAGTCGGCGACCGGGGTCACGGAGGCCGTCGCCGGCAGGTCGAGCGCGTGCAACGCCCGTACCGTGGAACGTACTTGCTCCTCGCCCAGATACCACGCGGTGTGCATCGCCTGGAGCAGCGTGCGCGCCGCGCGCTCCGGGTGGGTCACGGCGGTCAGCTCGGCGCCTCGGTGCAGCAGTTCGTGCGCACCGGCGAACGCGCCCTGCCAGAAGTCGGACAGGGCGCGTACGTGCAGCAGCCGGGCCCGGATCGCGTCGTCGGTCGTGCCGGCCTGGGCCCGCTCGGCGAACGTGCGGGCGCGGTCCAATTCGCCCGCCTCGGACGCGGCCTCGGCGGCCAGCACGAGCCGGCGGGTGCGGGCCTCGACGTCCTCGGTCAGGCGCGCGGCCTTCTCGTAGGCCAGTGCGGCGGCCAGGTGGCCGCTGCGTTCGCGGGCGCGTTCGCCGGTGCTCTCCAGGGCGGCGGCGGCCGGCTCGTCGACACCGGTCGCGGCGGCGGCCAGGTGCCAGGCGCGGCGGTCCGCGTGATCGGGCGCGTCGAACGCGGCGGCCAGCGCGCGGTGGGCGGCGAGCCGGCGGTCGATCGGCGCTCGCTGCTGGACCGCCGCCCGGATCAGCGGGTGCCGAAAACGCAGCCGGTCGTCGTCGACCACGATCAGCGACGCCTCCTCAGCGGCGGCCAGATCGGTGGGGCCGGCGCCGAACTCGGCGCCGGCCCGGAGCAGGATGCCCAGTTCGCCGGAGTCGTCGCTCGCAGCAAGGAGCAACAACATCCCGGTTCGCTCGTCGAGCCGGGTGACCTGGCCGTGGAAGGCGATCTGCAGTCGACTGGTGAGCGGCAGCGCGCCCGGGCGAAGGGTGTCGCCGGACCGTTCGCCGGCGAGGGCGACCGGCAGTTCGATCAGCGCGAGCGGGTTGCCCTGGGCCTCGGCGAGCACCCGGTAGCGGGCGGTGGCGGACAATTCCCCGGCCTGGCCGGCCAACAGCGCGCTCGCGTGCTCGGCCCGCAGCGCGCTCAGGCGCAGCTCGGGCAGGCCCGGGACGGAGAACGCGTGGCGGTCGTCGCGTGCGGCGAAGATCAGCGCGATGCCCTCCGCGTACAGCCGGCGGGCGGCGAACACGAGCGCGTCGTTGGAGGCCCGGTCCAGCCACTGTGCGTCGTCGACGACGCACAGGAGCGGGCCGTCGCCGGCGTACTCGGACAGCAGCGACAACACCGCCAGGCCGACGAACATCGGTTCCGAGCGCTCGCCCACGGCCAGCCCGAACGCGGCCTCCAGGGCCTGCCGCTGCGGGTCGGGCAGTCGGTCCAGGTACTCCAGCGCCGGGCGGAGCAGCAGGCTGAGTCCGGCGTAGGGGAGTTCGGCCTCGTATTCGACGCCGGTGCCCCGGATGGTGCGCAGGCTCGTGCCGGCGATTACGTGATCCAGGAGGGCCGTCTTGCCGATGCCGGGCTCACCGACCACGACGAGCACGCCGCTGCGGCCCTTCTCGGCGTGCGCGAGCAGTTGTTCGATGGTCGTCAGCTCGGAGTCTCTGCCGTACAACATCTCTCGCCGTCCCCGTGTCTAGCGATCTCGTGCCGGTGCCCTACCGGTCCGGTACTGATCCGGTACTCATCCGATACCGATCCCACCTGCGGATCCCCGCGCGCCAAAGTACCTATGCGGGACTGATTCCCGTCGGTTCGGGGCTCCGTAGGTTCATGTCCAACGGAGCTCGCCGGAACGGCCGGAAGCCCGGAGGAAGCACAAGGACGGTCACCATGACCACGAACATCGACTTCACCGCCCTGGCCGAGCGCTACATCGCCGCCTGGAACGAGGCCGACCCGGGCGCCCGCCGCAAGCTGGTCGAGGCGGTCTACACCGCGGACGCGGTGTACGTCGACCCACTGGTGGTGGCCGAGGGTCACGACGCGATCGACGCGACGCTGGGCGCGGTACAGGGGCAGTTCGCCGGCCTGGTGTTCAGCCTCGGTGGCGCGGTCGACGGGCACCACGACCTGGCGCGTTTCACGTGGAACCTCGGCCCGGCGGGCGAGGAGGCCATCGTGGTCGGCTTCGACGTGATCCGGATCGCCGAGGACGGTCGGATCGCTCGGGTGAGCGGCTTCCTGGACAAGGTTCCGGCGGGGTTGTGACCGTTCGTCGAGTTCTCGGCAGGTTTCCGGCGAGCTCTCGTTGAGCTCTCGGTCGATTGAATCCGACGCCTTCGCGTCGGTGCCGTATCCGCTGGACGGACCCGGGGCCGGGTGGAGGTAGCGCCCGGCCCCCCGGGGTCCCGGCGGCATCCGGACGCGCGCGGCCTTCCCGCCTTGCCGATCGTCCCGCGCGCCGATTGATCTCTCTTCTTCGCTTCTTCGCCTCTTCGCCTCTTCGCCTCTTCGCGCCTTCGCGCCGTCGGCCCGGTCTTGCCGCGTGCGTCGCCGTATGCCCTCTCCCGCGCCGGTCGGCGCGCTCGTATGGAACCGAAAGGAACACTCATGTCCGCCACCACGACGGCCATCGCTCCCGAAGCAGAGGCACCGACGCCCCGGCAGTCGTGGGGCGCGCTGTTGATCCTGCTCGCCGGGATCTTCATCACCACGCTGGACTTCTTCATCGTCAACGTCGCGATCCCGGCCACGCAGGAGGATCTGCACGCGACGCCGGCCGCGATCCAATGGGTGGTCGCGGGCTTCGGGCTCGCGGTCGCCGCCGGGCTGATCACCGCCGGTCGACTCGGGGACATCTACGGCAGACGGCGGATGTTCGCGGTCGGGCTGGGGTTGTTCACCCTCGCCTCGGCTGGTTGCGGGCTGGCCGGCAACGCGGAGACGCTGATCGCCGCCCGGGTGGTCCAGGGTGCGGCGGCGGCCCTGCTGATGCCGCAGGTGCTGGGCCTCATCAACGTGCTGTACGTCGGTGGGCAGCGGGTCAAGGCGTTCACCGCGTACGGGCTCGCGATGGGTTTCGCGGGGGTCTTCGGTCAGTTGATCGGTGGCGCGCTGATCCAGGTGGACCTGTTCGGGCTCGACTGGCGCAGCATCTACTGGATCAACGTTCCGGTCGGGCTGGTCGCACTGGCCCTGACGCCGAAGCTGGTGCCGGAAAGCCGGGGCGAGGGCGGCGGCACTCGGCTCGACCTGGTCGGTACGGCGCTGATCACGCTCGGTCTGGTCGCCGTGGTGCTCCCGTTGGTCCAGGGACGCGAGCAGGGCTGGCCGCTGTGGACCTGGCTGTCGCTGGGCGTCGCTCCGCTGCTGCTCGGCGCGTTCACGCTGTACCAGCGTGGCCTGGCGTCGAAGGGCGGTGCGCCGCTGGTGGACCTGGTGCTCTTCCGTGAGCGGTCGTTCTCGGTCGGCATCACGATGGCGCTGGTGTACGGCCTGGTGAACGCGGCCTTCTTCCTGATCCTGGCGCTGTACCTGCAGATGGGTCACGGGATGTCGGCGCTCGACTCGGGGCTGCTGTTCATCGCCCTGGGCGTCGGGTACTTCCTGTCCTCGGCGGTCTCGGGGCAGATCGCGGCGAAGCTCGGGCGACAGGTGCTGGCGGCGGGCGCGTCGGTACAGGGCGTCGGGCACGTGGTGCTCGTGGAGACGCTGTCGACCACCGACGCGACCTTGGCGCTGATTCCGGGATTGGCGCTGGCGGGATTCGGGATGGGCCTGGTGATGGGGCCGATGGCGGAGACGGTGTTGTCCGGGATCCGGGCCAGGCACGTGGGTTCGGCGGCGGGGCTGCTGTCCACGGCACAGCAGGTGGGCGGCGCGCTGGGAGTGGCCCTGGTGGGCATCGTCTTCTACGACACGCTGGGTGACGCGCCGACGGCGGACACCTTCGGGGACGCGTTCGTGAACGGCCTGTGGCTGCTGACCGCGTTCTGCGCGGTGGTCGCGGTGCTGGTGCAACTGCTGCCGAGCCGGCGGGCGCGGGCCGGGGCGGATGAGGCCGAGTCCGTGGACGCCGACGAGGCGGTCGACGATTCGGTGAAGGTGGCGGTGCCGGTGTGAGGTGGCGGTGCCGGTGTGAGGTGAGCACGAGGGTGTGAGACGCGATGGGCCGCGGCCGGGTGGTCGGGGCCCATCGCGCTTGTCGTTCTCGGGAGTGTGGATGGGTTGGTCTGCGGGCGGTTTTGTTCGGTTGGTCTGCGGTCGGTTGGGATCGGCTGATTCAGTGGGCGTTTTGGCTTGGCTGGGTTTGGCCTGCGGCGGTGTCGGCGGTGCCGTCGGTGTCGGTGTCGGTGTCGGTGTCGTTTCGGGCTTCGGGGGTCGGGGGGCGCTTGAGGGTGAAGGCCAGGAAGGCGCCGAGTACGGCTGCCGCGCCCGCGACGAGGCCGGCGGTGCGTAGGCCGTCGATGAGGTCGGCGGGGGAGGCCGGGCCGGCGTTCGGGTCGAGGTGCGCGTTGGCCACGGCGATCAGTACGGCGAGCCCGGCCGCACCGCCGAGTTGCTGGGCGGTGGTGGCCAGGGCGGACGCGATGCCCTGTTCGCGGGCGTCCACACCGGAGGCCGCGGTGACGAACATCGCGGTGAAGGTGATGCCGCCGCCGATGCCCCAGATCAGGATGCCCGGGAGCAGCGCCGCGAACGAGCCGTCGCTCGACATGCCGAGTGCGAGGGTGCCGATGCCCAGGCCGTTGCCGAGCATTCCGACGAACAGGGTGGTCCGTAGGCCCCGGCGGCCGATCAGGGCGGGGCCGAGCCGCATGCCGGCGAACACCGACAGCACGGTCACCGGGACGAAGGCGAGGCCGGTGCGCAGCGCGCTGTAGCCCAGGCCGTTCTGGAGATAGGTGGTGAACACGTAGTAGGCGCCGCCGAGGCCGCTCTGGAATACCAGGATCACGGCCATCGCGACGGCCAGGCTGCGGTTGCCGAACAGGCGGAGCGGTACGAGCGGGTCGCGGGTGCGTTGCTCGACGAGCAGGAACGCGCCGAGCAGGACGACGCCCAGGACGATCGCGCCCGCGCCGCGGAGTGAGGCCCAGCCCGCTTCCGGCCCGCTGACCAGGCCGAAGACGAGCAGGGTGGAGCCGGCGGTGGCGAGCAGTACACCTGGGATGTCCAGGCCGGCGGGCTGATGGGTCGGTGCCTCGGGTTCCTTGGAAGTCTTGGGCGCCCTGGGCGTCGTCGGTGCCTTCGGTGCATTCGGCGCCTTCGGTCCGAGGGTGCGTGGAGCGGCGCCCAGGATGGCCGCGGCGGCCGGGACCATTACGAACATCACCCAGCGCCAGCCGCCGAGTTCGGTGAGGACGCCGCCGAGGAGGGCACCGGCGGCGAGGCCCGCGCTGCCGGCGGCGGACCAGACGGACAGCGCCCGGGTGCGCTCGCTCCCTTCCGTGAAACCGGTGTTGATGAGGGACAGCGTCGCGGGGGCGAGCATCGCGGCGCCGACGCCCTGGACCGCGCGGGCGGCCAGCAGGGTTCCGGGGTTGCCGGCGAGGCCGCCCGCGAGGCAGGCCAGGCCGAACAGCGCCAGGCCGAGCAGGAACATCCGGCGCGCGCCCAGCCGATCGACGAGCCGACCGCCGAGTAGGAGCAGGCCGCCGAAGGTCACCGCGTAGGAACTGACCACCCACTGCAACGACTGGGCGCCGAAGCCCAGTCCGGCGCCGATGTCGGGAAGGGCGACGTACACGATGTTGTAGTCGAGAGCGACCACGAACTGCGCGGCCGCGAGTACGGCCAGGAACCACGCGGTGGGAGCGCCCCGAACCGGGGCGTTGCGGGCGGAGGTGTCGCGGGTGGGGGCGCCACCTGCGGAGGCGCCCCGTACGGAGGTGTTCCGGGCAGGGGAAACAGGCACAGCGAGAGCCGTTCTGTGCGATCCGAGCGATCTGAGCGATCCGGACTATGCGGCGTGCATTTACTGCACGCCGTATAGTTACAGCACGTCGAGCAGTATCGCAACGCTGTAGAGTTCGGTCATGGCCATGGACGAACGCACGCCGACCCGCCGGGCCCGGCTACGGGTGGAGACCTCCCGCGAGATCAAGACGATCGCGCTCAAGCTGCTGGCCGAGGGCGGCCCGGGCGCGATCACGCTGCGCGCGATCGCCCGGGAGATGGGCATGACCGCGAACGCGATCTACGGCTACTACGCGACCCGGGACGACTTGGTGAGCGTGCTGATCAGCGAGATCTACCTGTCCCTGGTGGAGGCCGCGGAAGCCGCTCGGGACCGGGTGCCGGTCGAGGACGCGGCGGGCCGAATGCTGGCCTGGGCGCGGGCGTTCCGGGAGTGGTCGCTGGCCAACCCGGAGGGCTTCCGACTGATCTACGGCGATCCCGTACCGGGTTACCAGGCACCGGTCGGCGGGGCCGCGTCCGAGGCGGGACACCGGGCCTGCGCCGGGCTCACCGGCCTGGTCGCCGCCGCGTGGCCGTCCGCCGAGGCGTTGCAGTCCGAGGACGCGTACGACTGGCCCGACTTCGACCCGACGCTGGTCGGGCTGATCCGCGCGGAGTTCCCCGACCTGCCACCGACCGCGGTCGCCCTCGCCCTCCGGGTGTGGGGCCGGCTGCACGGCTTGGTGTCCCTGGAGATCTACGGCCACCTACGCGGCCAGACCACCGACCCGGGCCGCATCTACCGCACCGAAATCCACGACCTCATCCGCTCCCTGGGCCTGACCCCACCACCCCGGACCCCGCCCGGCTAGGCCGAACACCCTTGCCCGCCACCGCGCTTGACCTCGACATCCCGAGCGTGCCCTCGATCGACACAAGCCGGGAAGACGCCCACATCGCGGATGACGACCCACGGCGATGTGTACGAAACGTGTACGCGGCTTCGGCGGCACAAGGCCGCTGCCCGAATCGTCGGACCCGTGACCAGCGGCGGAGCGGTGTTGCGCGGCGTGCCGTCAGGGGATCGAACCCTGAACCCGCGGATTAAAAGCTGGACAGCGGTGATGGTAGCGGGGGTTGGGGCGGGTAGCGGTGTGCAGTTCTGTCCGGATCTGCACACCGCTGGGTCCCGCTGGTACCGCCTCGTGATGCGATGCGTGAGCACCTCCGCTCACGCAGCCAGAGCCTTTGGGAGTGGTCCGTACCTGGTTGTTGGCCGTCCATCCGAACAATGGTGGATTGCCTGAGCAGGCATCCTGGCGCTGCCGGACGTTCGATTCTCCTGGGCTTCACATCATGACGCCCCTCTGACGCATAAATAACAGCAGGTCAGGGCGGGTTTTGGGACGGCCTCCGCGCTCCTGGGCCCCTGCTGCCGTAGCAGTCGTGGTGAAGCCCAGCGGGACGGATTACGTCGAAGTAGACTTCGACGTAATCAGGCACAGTCAATGTGTGGAGGATCCGATGGAGAACGGTCTGCTGGTCAAGCCAGGCGACGTGGTCGACCGGGACCGAGAGTGGAACCTTCTCGCGGAGTTCCTCGCTGATCCGGATCCCGCGATGCGGCTCGGCATCGTGTCCGGGCGACGGCGGCACGGGAAGTCGTACCTTCTGCAGGCCTTGTCCGAGCAGGTCGGCGGCCTGTATGTCACGGCGGTCCGGGAAGAGGGGCGGCTGCCTGCCATCCAGCGGTTCAGCGATGCGGTCGCTGCCCATGCCGGTCTGCGGTCCGGCAGTCTGCGCCTGACGGACTGGCGTGATGTGCTGTCCAACGCCCTGGATGTGACCGCCCGTTCACCGCACCCGCTGTTGGTGATCGACGAGCTGCCGTACCTGCTGCAGCACTCACCTGAGATCCCGGGCTTGCTACAGCAGCTTTACGACGAGCGTCAGCGTGGCGCGCGGCCGGGGGACGGGCCGGGCCCGCGGTTGATCCTGTGCGGTTCCGCGATGAGTGTCATGCATGAGCTGTTGTCGGGGACGAAGCCGCTGCGGGGCCGGGCCGTGGTCGACCTGCGCCTGGGGCCGTTCGACTACCGGGACAGCCGCACCTTCTGGCAGATCAAGGATCCACTGACCGCGTTGAAGGTGCACGCGGTTCTCGGCGGTGCACCCGGCTACCGGCCGGTGGCCGCCCGCCCGCATCCGGACGACGGCTTCGACGCCTGGCTCACCCGCACCCTCCTCGACCCGGGCCGCGCGGTGTACTCGCGCACCGAGACCGAGTACCTCCTGCGGGAGGACCCGCGGATCACGCAGCACACGCTGTACTACGACATCCTCACCGCCATCGCCCAGGGCGCCACCACCCCTACCAAGATCGGCGCGGCCCTTGAGCGTCCGCGCAACGCAGTTGCCCACCCTCTCGGGGTGCTGGAGTCGACCGGCTATATCCGTCGTGAGCAGGACATCCTGCGTACCCGGCACCCGGTCATCACGCTCGCGGACCCGGTCATCCGCTTCAACCAGCTGATCACGCTGCCGCAGGCGGCCGCAGTGGAGCAGGGCTTCGCCGAGCAGGTTTGGCAGCAGGCCGCCCCGACCTTCAACTCCAAGATCCTCGGACCACACTTCGAGGACCTGGCCCGCGACTTCACCCGCCGCTACGCCTACAGCCTGCTGCCCACAAGTCTGCCCGGCCCGGTCGGCACCACCGAGGTCGCCGACCCGGCCGCCCGGACCAAGCACGAGGTCGACGTCATCGCCCTGGCTGCCGGCGAACGACCGCAGTCCCCCCGCGCGAAGATCGCCCTCATCGGGGAGGCCAAGGCGACCGCCGCCCGCCGCGGCACCGGAGACCTGCAACGTCTGGAGCACATCCGCACTCTGCTGGCCGACCAGGGGTACGACACCTCCGGCACCACGCTGGCCTTGTACTCCCTGCACGGCTTCCACCCCGACCTGATCGAACTGGTGGGCCGACGTGACAACATCCTCCTGGTCGACCTGCCCACCCTCTACGGGGAGTAATTCGGTCTGGCGGAAGTGGCTCCGGACCGGCCCAGATTCCCTGGGCGATCCGGTGACCGGCTTCCCAGCGGAAGCGCCGTACCCGCCGCGACTCCAGTGCCGCGACCACCCGCAGCCACAGATCCTCCTGCATAGCAGGCGTCGGCCACCGCCTGTCCCCCCTCGATCAGCACCCGACGAGCAGGAGCGCGTCAGTCTCTGGTCGATATCCGACAATGTTGAGACGTCTCACCAAGATCTGCGCCAGTGGCCGGCCGAGCACGGGCTCCATCCAGCGACTCCCTGGCAGTCGAAGCCTCTCGGGCCCAGGCATTCAGACAGTTCCATACCCGACGTCACCATTAAGCGTGCTGCCGTAGGTCGACCGGGCCTTGGCCGAGGCCGTCGGTCGCATCGTTCCGCGCGCCGCGAAGGCCGTGGTCGAGTCCGCCGAAGACCAAGTCGCCGAGCCGACCGGTGAAGCCCGGCCGCTCCTTTGTGACCTGACCCCGGGACGTCCGCTCACGCAAACGGCCCCGGACCAGAGGTCCAGGGCCGTGAAGAAGACCGCAGCGCGCGATGTTCGTGCTGGTCAGCAGCCTAAAGCCGGCCCTGACGCGGGTGGGCCGTCAGGGGATCGAACCCTGAACCCGCGGATTAAAAGCTCGCGAGACCATCGTCCGCATCGATCCGTGCGAGTCCGTATCAGCCGCTGACCTGGGCAAAAGACTGGTGCGAACGAGTACGGACAACGGTGAACTGCAACCATCGCTGCAACCACGCCACCGCTTGGTGTTCCCAGGTCGTAGCCTGGCCATGACCGCACCACCGGCAGGGTGAAGCTCCCGCCGAGCGTGACAGGGAGCACCCACTGCACAGGCAGGGGACACAGTGGCCGAGCACGACACGCACAGCATCGGACAGCGCATCCACGACATCCGTCGGCGCGAGGGCATTTCCCGCGCCGACCTCGCCGCCGTTGCCGACCGTAGCGTCGACTGGATGAAATCCGTCGAACTGGGGCGTCGGCAGTTGGACCGCATCGGCCCACTGATGGCCATTGCCGACCGGCTCGGCGTCGACCTCACCGAGCTGGTCGGCGTGGCGCCGCGGGACGACCGCAGCCAGCGCACCGGCTACGACGCTGTACCCCAGATCCGCCGTTCGTTGCTCCGGCACCAGCTCGGGCAGCCCACCGGCCACCCACGCCCACTCGCCGACCTACGCCTAGACGCGTACACCGCCCACCGGCACCGGCGCGCCGCACAGTTCGGCAACCTCGGCGCCCTGCTTCCCGGGCTGATCGACGACGCCTCGACGGCTGCTGCCGGCGCCGAGGGTGACACACAGATTCAGATGAACGGCCTTCTGTCGGCGGTGCTTTGCGATACGGCAATGCTCGTGAAGCGCCTTGGTCAGGTCGATCTCGCGAATGTCTCGGCCCGGCAGGCCGTCGACGCAGCCGTTGCTGCTGGTGATCCGCTGCTGGAGATCGCCGCTATGTGGACGCAGGCCGAGGTGTGCGTATCGGCGGGCGCCCGGGTCGAGGGACTCGGCATCGTGCAGGCCGGGCTCGACCGGCTCGACGCATTCCTGAGCGACGACGACATGTCCGCATGGAGCCTGTGGGGGACCCTGCATTTGGTTGCGGCGGTTCAGGCTGCGCAGTGGTCGGATCGGACGACCGTGGAGGACCACATCAAGCAGGCCAAGCGGGCCGCCAAGCGGACCGGCGACCGCAACGACCACGGGACCAGCTTTGGCCCAGCGAACGCGGCGCTGATGGAGTTGTCGGCCCGGCTCGAACTCGGCGACGGACGGGCCGCGATGACGGCCACCAAAGGCGTGGACCTGTCGTCGCTCCCCACGGAGCGCCGCGCACGGCATCTCATCGATGTCGGTCGCGCCCATGCCCAGGCCCGCGACGATGCTGCGTCGATGCGGTCTCTGCTCGAAGCCGACCGACTGGCGCCGGAGTACGTTCACTCGCACGCCATGGTGCGCGACATGGTCGTCACCGCCCGCCGGCGGGACCTGCTGACGTCGCGGGAGCCGGTGCACCGCATGGCGCGTCGCATCGGCGTGAGCTGATCGCTTTACCTTCTCTTGACGGACCGGGTACACCCTGTACCCGGTCCGTCGCTCTGTCCGCGTCACGCTGGATACATGGTCGATGACACGGTGCGCGTAGAGAGCAGCGGCGATCCTGACGAACAGGTGCGGATACACATCCCCGGACGTGCCATCCCGGACATCACCCGCGACGAGGCCGCCTCTCTGTATCGGCAGCTCGGCGCCTTCCTGATCCGGACCATCCCCGCCCAGCAGCTACGCGTGACCAACAGCGGAGGCTGACCCCCCGAGCGCCGCGCGAAAAGAGTCAATCCCCTGGCTCATCTCGCGCGGCACCCCGGCCGGGGTCTCCGCACATTCGCCCGGCCGGGGCCCAGATCGGCCATCCGGCGTCGTGATATCCGACGCCGGATGGCACCCGAGGCGGGGCCGGCAAGGGAGTGGCACCCTCCGTCCCCGTGCCGCACCGAGCGGCACCGGTCCCGCCTCGCACCACGCCGGAGATCCGCATGCGCCTCGCACCACCGCCCCGACCACCAGGCCCACACCGGCCACCACGCAACCCGAGGACCCCGCCATGAGCACCGACATCGCACCGGCCACGTGGGTGGTCGGCGACTGGGCCACCGCCCGCATGCCCGACGGAACCCGCGACCGCGGACAGGTGGTGGCCATGCGGCACGACGGCGTGCAATGGCTCGCCGACGTCGTACCGGCCGCCGACGGCGCCGACTGCGTGACAGTGCCCGCCGACGAACTGTGGCCGGACGCCTGATGGCCGCGCCCGACAGCCCGGCACAGGACGCTCTCGATCGTCTCGCCGCGGCCGTCGTCGAACGCGCGCACTTGGCTGGCATACGGGTTCATCCGGGTATTGCGTCGAGCGAGCGGGCTCGGGCCCACCGCCGCGCGGTGCGCGCCGCGGTCGCGGCCGTGCACGCCGCGGCGGTCGACGCCCACCGGCACGGCGTTCCCGCCTCGACGATCGCGACCACGGCCGGGATCACGCTGCGGTACACGAACACGATTCTGGAGAGCGAGCCAGCCGCCGATACGTACAGTCGCTCGGCGAGTTCGGCCGGCGCCCGGCGCAGGCAGGTCCTGAACGCGATGGTCGACGCGGTCGCCGCGCACGGTATGGCGCATCCGGTGACGCACGAGGCGATTGCCGACGCCCACGCGGACGGGGCCAGCGCGGCCGCGCTGGCCCGCGTCCTGGACGTGCCCCCGGCTCTGATCACCCGGGCGGTGCGGGCGGCCTGCCCCGCCGGCGCTACGCCGCTGTGAGCGGCGACGTCGGTCGCGTGGCCATCGACATAGCCCGCGCGACCCTCGCAACCGAGGTGCGGTTGCGAGGATCGGCACGGGCCGTGCGCAACGCGTTCCCTGCCGGATCCGAGGAACGGCGGCTGTCCCAGGGGTTGTTGCGGATCGCGGACCGGAAGGTGCGCTCCGCTGTCGTCGACGCGCACGCCGCCGGCGTTACGCCTACCGAGCTTGCCGCAGTGCTCGGTGTGACCGCTCAGCGGATCGGCAGCATCATCCGCAGTGCCCGCCGGACCACCTGACCCCAGACAGCACGAAGCCGGCCCGCCCCGATGTGGGGGCGGGCCGGTCGCGTTACTGCGATTCGGTCTGGTCCGGGGTGACTGCCTGCTCGACCCGGTCGACCGCGTCCCGCAGGCTGGTTCCCGAGTTCGGACGAAGCTCGTGCTCGATCCGTCCGCAACGCTCCTCGGTCGCGGCCTGGCGCGCCTCGATCCGCGCGAGCCGCGGCATCACGCCCTGGCGCTCGGGCACACCCGGCCGGGCCGGCATCCCGTCCCAGTCCTGCCGAAACTCCTCCTGACGCTGGGCGATTCGGCGGATCGGCAGGACTACGTATCGCCACGCGAACCCGGTGATGCCGGTCGCCGCGGTCGCGCTCGTCGCGACCACCTGTAGCCAATTCATTCGCGGCCCCGATCGAGTGCGGACCGGATGTCGGCGCGCGGGTCGGTCGCCCGCAGCCACGACGGCAGCAGGCGATCGACGACCGGCGTCGCCATGACACGGGTCAGTCCGCCGGCCACGGCCAGGACCACGCCGACCCCGGCGGTGGTCTGCGGGATGCCGGACGCGGTGATGATGACGGGCAGGCCCGCGGCGAGGCTGAGCGTGCCCTGGACCAGGGTGCGGATCGTCCGGCGGGTGCTGTCCTTCATGCGATCACCTTGAATCCGTGAGCCGCGCCGAGGCGCGAGAGGCTGGTCTGGCCGGGGATGCCGTCGGCGTCGGTGCCGCGGTAGCCGAGGCGCCGCTGCCACGCGGCGTAGGCGGTGACGGTGGCGGTGCCGTAGTGCCCGTCGACCAGGCCGCGCGCCAGCAGGCCCTCGTCGGCCAGGGCGACCTCGACCAAGCGCGCGGGCCCGTAGGTGACCGGCGTTCCGCTGGCCGGCGGGTTGCTGCGCGCGGCCGAGATCAGCCGGGACAGCGACACCTCGGGCAGCGAGCTCGGCGGCGGCGTCGAGCCGCCCGCTCCGGCCACGATGCCCGGGAACACCTCGTCGTGGAACTGACGCACGCGCGCGTCACCAGGGCACGCGGTGCCGCTCACGGACCACTTGGCGAACAACCGGTGATACCCGTACCCGGGGTCGTCCCACGAGCGGCAGATCCGTAGCGGCAGGTCGTGCCGCGCGTGCATCCACACGCCCAGCGCGATCAGCGCGTTGATCTGGGCGTCGGTCCAGGGGTCGGTGTGCTTGAGGTTGCTCGCGGTCTCGACGCTGACCGCGCCGGTGCCGTCGGGTCGGCGGTTCGCCGACGCGTTGGCGTCCGCGCGGGTCTCGGTGCCGATGTACTGCCACAGGCCGCCGTCGTAGTCGCAGCCGAAGTGCGATTCGAGGTTGGTCGAGTCGCGCCAGTACTCGTACATGCGCTGCCCCGACCAGGGCGCGGCGATCGAGTGGAACAGCAACTGTGTCGGCCTGATGGCGGGTTGGCTGTCGGATTCGGGCTGCAGCTCGCGTTTGCGGGCTCCGGGGTACCAGGTCACGGGTGTGTCCTCCCTGGGCATGCGAAACGCCCCGGCCGGCGGCGGCGCGGGGCGTGGTCGGGTGGTCGGTGATGGTGGGTCAGGTGGCGGCTTCGTAGACGGCGAGGATGGTGACGTTGTCGCCGATGCCCCAGGTGAAGGGCCTGTTCGCTCCCCAGGGGGCGCCGGCGCCGTCGGAGAACACCGAGACGTCGGTGGCGCCGCCGGAGACGTAGGCGACGCCGAGGTTGATGGCGACGCCCGCGTTGGTGGCCATGCCGATGCCCAGGCCGGCCTGCCCGGTGGCGACCGCCGCGGCGGCGACCGGCAGGGTGAAGGTCCAGAAGCCGGATCCGGCGTTCGCGCCGGTGCCGAATGTGAGGGCGACGCGGGCGGTGATGCTGCGGCCGATGCGGGTCCAGGACCCGGCGATGACGCCGCCGGTGCCCAGGACGCCGCCGCCGCCGGTCGCCGCCCACGTCGGCGTGTACGAAGTCCACAGCCCGGCCTGGTCGTTCAAGCGCGCGGCGGTGATGCGCATGCCGGGCAGCCACTGCGTCACAACCGGCTCCTCTCCACAGCTACAGGGCGACGATCGCCGGGCGGGCCAGGCGCACGTCGGCGTCGGCGAGTTGGGCCTTGACGACCCCGTTGACGGACCGGGTGACGGTGAACGTCTGCGGCGAGCTGGTGCCGCTGATCGCGGTGACGGTCATGACCTCGCCGCCGACGCGGATGTCGACCGGCATCTCGGCGCCGCTGGTGGTCCACAACGGGCCCGCGGTCACGGCGACCGACAGCGTGCCGGCGGTGGCCGTGACGCCGGCGGCGAGTTTGGATCCGTCGGTGTCGACGCGGTCGGTCTCGACCGTGCCGACGTACCAGGGCCCGGCCGGTGACGCGTTCAGGACCAGGTCCCAGTCGTGGACGCCGAGGGTCTCGGTGTAGCCCTGGACCAGGAGGTCGATCGGGTCGGGCGGCAGCCACGCGGGTGGGTGGGTGATGGTGAGGCGGTCGCCGACGTCCAGGGTGGTCGCTGCGGTGATCAGGTGCGGCGCGGCCGCGAGGTCGACGTGGACGGTGGGGTAGCGGGCCTCGGACCAGGTGCCCAGGTGCAGGCGCCACCCGGCGATCGGCTCGGGCTGGGTGTCGTCGGTGAGGTTGAGGGTGACGGACTCGTCGTACCGTCCGATCCCGGCCGGCGGGGCGAGCACGGACAGGGGCGATGTCTGGTCGACCAGCCGCGCCGACGAGCCGCCCTCGCGGCTGACGGTGATGTCGTTGCGCACGGCCTGGTCGTCGTCGACCGGTTCCAGCGGCGGCGCGACCTCGCCGGGTGTGGCGTAGTCCAGGGCCAGCGCGGCGGCCTGGTTGTAGAGGGACGTGCGTGGCCGGTAGGTGAGGGCGGTGCGGTCGCGGGCCTCGGTGAGGATCCCGCCGTCCGCGTCCGCACTGTCGCCGAGCAGCGCGAGCAGCGTCGCCGGCCGTTGCGGGCCCAACGGCATCTGCTCGGCGAGGACGCCGGCGGCGAACGCCGGGACACCCTCCTCGTCGCACAGGCGCCGGATCCGCACGCCCGCGGCCTCGTTGTTGAATCCGTGGTCGGCGAACTCGTATGCGTCGATGGCGGGTGAGGCGAACACGGCCAGGTGTCCCACGTGGGTGCCGGCGAGGTCGGCGCCCAGTGTGGTGTCGATGGCGGTCACCTGGCCGGTCGTGCCGGTGTAGGTGTTCTCGTATTGGCCGGCGGATCCGCCGATGGTGTCCCACCGCAGCGTCCACCGGACCAGCGTCCCCTCCTGTACGGCGCGGAACTGCTGCCGGCACCAGACGTCGGTGACGTCCGCGAACCCGATGGCCTGGTCGACGACGATGCCGCCGATGAGGTTGTAGCCGGTGATGATGGCGGTGGCGCCCTGCACCGCCACGACCCACCGCACGATCGTGCCGGTGGTGCGCCATTCGCTCAGCGGCGTCTCGGCCGCGGCGGACGCGGCGAGGCGGAAGACGAATTGCACGGACCACTGCCCCGTCGGGGCAGCCGGGGCGGGGACGGTCCCGCCGAGCTTGGCCCCGGCCGCCAACGCGGGCAACGCCCGGGAACCGGCCAGGCCGTCGCCGTCGGCGAACGTCAGGCCCGACACCTCGAGCGGCGCGATGCCCGCGAGCGGCGAATACGCCTGCGTGGCGTCGCGGTCGTCCTCCATCGGCCAGTACGCCAACGGTGCCCGCGAGGGGATCCGCCGCCGCAACGTCGAATCCAGCGGCGACGCTCCTTGCCCGAGGCGGCGCAGGATGCCGGCGGCCTCGACCGGCACCCACACGTCCCGCCCGGACACGTCCCACCGCGAAGGCCACGCGGAGACCTCGCCGACGAACCTTGTGCGGCGGTTGGTGATCGTGGCCGCGCCGCCGAGCGTCCAGGTGCGGCCGGCGGAGTCGGCGAACGTCGTGGTGCCCGGGGCCTGGGCGGTGAAGTCCGGGTTCGCGACCACCGTGCCGGCGATGCCGTTGCGCACTTGGGCGGCGTGGACCCGCCCGACCAGGGGCGTGAAAACCAAGTCGGCGACGTCGGCGATCTGAAGCGGCGCGGTGCTCGCGTACACGCTGGTGGTGCCGGCAGTGACGATGGGATCGCCCAGGGCGGTCCAGGGCCCGGCGATGGTGGGCGCGGTGTAGAACACCACCGTGTTCCCGCCGGCGCCGTTGTTCACGTCCAGGGTCACGCGCACGGCCAGGCGCCCGGACGGCGGGATGTCCAGCGGAGCGGTGGCCCCGGCCTGAAGGACGCTCGTGCCGTCCGTGCTCCACCCGAAAAACAGGGTGCCGCCGCCGAAGGTGATCAACCTCCACGATCGCTGGTTGCCGGTGGGCAAGTATTTGCCGATGAGCTCGACCGTGTCCGGGGTGCGCCAGTCGGGCAGGGTGGCGTCGATGCGCACGTCGAGGTCGCCGGTGATGTCCAGGGCGGCGTGGTCGGGGGTGGTCGCGCGGTCGCCCGCGCCGCCGGGCGCGTCGAGGTAGGACGGCCCGGCCAGGACCGAGACGCGCACCGGCGTGTTGCGGCCGATCTGCCCGTAGTAGGGGCTCGTCGGGTTGCGCGGCGAGTACTTCCCGGACCTGTTGTTCAGGGTCAGGCTGCATCGGCCGGCGTCGACGCGGGCGCCCTCGTCGGCGCGGCCGCGGGTGATGGTGATGCGGTCGCGCAGGTACACGTCGGAGGTGATGTCGGTCCAGGCCGTGCCGATGCGCACGGCCACCTCGACCGGCAGCGGACTCTGGGGAAACGCCACGGTGTTCCTCCGATCTCAGGTGCCGAACGCGGTCTGGACCTGGCCGCGGCCGTCGACGCGGACCATGCGGCGGATCAGGCGTTTCATGTCCTCGTCGGCGCCGGTGACGTCGAGGACCAGGCGCACGGTCTGGCCGCCGCCCCCGCCCGCGCGCGAGAGCGGCGTCACCCGCGCGCCGGCCGGCAGGTCGAGGATCTCGGGCCCGCCGTCGCCGACGACGACCCGGCCGCCGCGGACGATGTCACCACCACGCGCCAGGAACGGGATATCGGGGGTGCCCAGGGTGAACGAGGGGACGCTGACACCCATGAAGCTGCCGCCGCCGACGGTGAACGACAGGCGATTCCAGCCGCCGATCACGCCGTTCACGGCCGATCGGAAGCCGCCGCCGATGCCGTTCCACATGCCGGCGGTGGCGCTGGTCACCCGGCCCGGCAAGCCGGTGAGCCAGGACATCATTCCGTCCCAGGTACCGCGGATGCCCTCGCCCATGCGGGTCGCGCCGCCGGCGATCCCGTCCCAGACGGCAACGACGCCCGGCCACAGAGTGCCGGTGAACCAACCGGCGACCGACTGGATCGTCGACCAGGTCGCCGACCAGGCGGCGGTCACGATCGCCCGGAAGGTCTCGGAGTTCTGCCACAGGAGCACGAGCGCGGCGACCAGGGCGATGATCCCGATGATCACCCAGGTGATCGGCGATGCGGCCATGGCTGCGTTCCACAACCACTGCACGCCGGTCGCGGCCGCGGTTGCGCCGGTCCACACGACCTGCGCCGCCGCCCACGCCATCATGCCCGCCTTGACGACCAGGACGGCGGCGGCGATACCGGCCAGCGTGATCAACGCGGGTCGCATGTACTGCTGGTGGGTCTGTGCGAACTGCACGACGACGCCGCCGATTTCGCCGAGCTTTGCCATGAAGGTCCGCTTGAAGGCCTCAAGCTTCCGCGAGGGGTCCTTTGCCAGCGTGTCGGTCATCCGGGTGGCAGCCCCGGCCGTGTCGTCCATGCCCGTCGCGGCGGCCGCCGAGGCGGGATTCAGGGCGAACAAGGCATCCGCCATCACGGTGCCCGGGTCGCCGAACAACGCCGTCGCGGCGTTGAGCTTGACGCTCTCGTCCTTGGTGCCGCGTAGCGCGTCGAGGGTGATCTGGAGTGCCGACGCGGCGGTCGGGCCGCCCTTGGCGATCTTGGCGGCCATGTCGTCCGCGTCCAGGCCGATGCTCTTGAACGCGTCCTTTGCGGCCTGCCCGCCGGCTAGGGCGAGCTCGCCGAACTGTCCGATGGCGTCGGCGACCTGGTCGATGTCGCGGGCGCCGCCCTTGACGCCCTGGGCGAGCAGGGCCATGGCGGTGGTGCCGTCCAAGCCCAATCGCCTGAACTGGGTGCTGTATTCGTTGATCGTGGCCGGCAGGTCGGCCTGCATGCTCTTGGGCAGGCTCTGTGCGGCCGAGGTGATCAGGTCGAACGCCTCGACGCCGTTCTTGGCGAGGCCGGTCTTGATGAGCTGGCCGGCGGCCGTTGTCGCCTCACCCACGTCGAACTCGAAGACCTCGGCGAGCGCCGTCGCTTGCTTGGTCATCCGGATCAGTTCGGTGTCGCTGGTCGTGCCCAGGGCGCCGACGGAGGTGATGACCGCGCTCAGGGCGCCGTTGACGTCCTGGATGCTCTCGCCGAATCCCGACTTGAACGCCGCCCCCGACAGCTTCGCGACGCGGGCGGCCTGGTCGCCGGTGAGGTCGAGTTGCGCGGCCATCACGCTGTTGGCGCGGCTCATGTCCAAGTTGGTGGCCACACCCGACGCGAGAGCACCGGCGATACCTGCGCTGATCGCGCCGGCGGTGGCGGTGAACTTGTCCTTCATCGCGTCCAGTTGGCCGCTGGCGCGGTCCTTGGCGATCAGGTTGAACACCAGCGAGGTGTCCGACATGCCGGCTCACCTCCTCCCGGCCGACTCGGCCTTTTCGATCTCGTCGCGGTAGGAGTCCAACCAGGCCAGCACCTCGTCGGCCTCGTCGACGGTGAGCAGGGCCCACTCCCACGGCCGGATGCCGAGCAGGTGTGCGGCGTTGCCGAGCTGCCTCAATCGGCGATCGGCCGCCGTGCTTTTCCCTCGTCGGCCGGGTCGTCCCATGCCGTCTCGATCTCGGCGTCCAACGCGGTCAGCCGGGCGGCGAGCTCGTCGCCGTGCAGGGCCTCGGCGGTCTCCGCGCGCAGCTCGATCAGCTCGGCCTTGGAGAACTCCAACTTCAGTTCGTCCCAGGCGAAATCGACGTCGGCGAACCGCAGCTTGGGGTGCTCGCGCCGCATGAAAGTGAACAAGAGCGCGCGCCGACACAAGGCGTGCCCCTGGATGACGTCCATGGTGAATTGGGTGAACGGCCGGTCGGTCCTGCGCTCGAGGTCCTCGCGCTCGATCGACATGAGCTTGCGCGGGTCGTAGCGCCAGCGGGTCGGCTCGTCGGCGCCGTCGGGGGTGTAGACCAGGTACACGGGCGTCGCTCCTTACGTGGGTGGGATGCGGTTGGCGATGCGGCGGGCCATGGATTCCATGGCGTCGCGGATCGCGTCGGCGTACAGGTGGCCGCGGCGGCTCATGGCGTCGTCGAACCAGTTGAGCGACCCGCGCTGTTCGTGCCAGACGTCGCTCTTGTAGATCTGCGTGCGCCACGTCTCCTGCTGGGTCCTTTTCGCGGCGTTCGCGAAGCCCCTGACGTTCGGCGTCTTGCGGGCCTTGACCCGCGCGCCCGACCAGCGGCCGCCCAGCTTGACCTCGGACCGGATCCTGCGGGCGATCGAGGTGCGCAGGCCCGGGGACGCGGTGCCCATGCCCGCGGACGCCATGCCCATGATCCCGGTGCGGGCGTCGCCGATCGCCGGCTTCAGGGCGTCGCGCAAACCCTGGGCGAGTTCCTTGCGCAGTTCCTTGCCGTCGGCCTCGGCGCGGATCGCCCGCACGAGGGCGTCGAGACCTTCGTGGGACACGCTGAGGTCGACCGGCGGATCGGGGCGGGCCATCAGGCGGTCGCCCTGGTCACCACGCCGGACGTCGGATACGAGACCTTGACGGACGCGTCGTCGCCCACGCCGCCCTCGATCGGGGACCACTTGTTGATCAGCACGCTGCCGGTGTACTTCGGGTTGGACGTGCCGACGGCGGCCTGGTCCGCGCGGACTTCGAAGGACACGACCTGGCCGAGGAGCGGCCACATGATCGAGTCGAGCTTGGTCGCGGCGAAGTCCTGCTTGAACTCCAGCGCGATCTCGCCGGACTTGAGGCCGCCGAGCACTTCCTTCCAGCCGAGTGACCCGTAGGTCGTGACGTCCTTGTCCTCGACCTCGATCGCGACCTCCGCCTTGGTGGCGTAGGTGGACAAGTCGCTGGCGTTGATCGACACGTAGGCGGCGAGCAGAACCATCTTGGGCATGGGGGATCACCTGATTCCGAGAGCGGCGGCGAACATGAACGAGGGGGTGGTGCCGGTGACGGTCCAGGCGAGCCGGTACCAGGTGTCGGCGATCGCGGTGCCGTCGGTGCGCAGGGTCTGACCGCCGGGCGCGGTCGCCGCGGCGAACGTGCCGCGGGTGGTGGGACTCGCGAACCCGTTCGCGTCGTCGGACTCGACCCGCGCTGTGATGGTCGGGGCGGCGGTGCCCGCGACCGAGAGCACGTGCAGCGCGGCATACAGCCGGCGGCCGGTGGTGACGGCGCCGAGCTGCATGGCGGTGCCGACGCCGGTCACCGTGCGCGCGGTGCCGGGCGGGTGCGCGACGCTCCCGCGCACCAGCGGCCAGCTGGATTTGGCCGTGCCTTTCCAGGGGGCGATCTCGCCGACCTGGTCGCCCAGGCTGTAGTCCGCGCGCAAGGCCTGCGTGAAATAGGCGAGGTCGCCGACGGCGGCGCCGACCGGGCCCACCGTCCAGGGTCCGATGCCGCCGAGCTGCGACCAGGAGGCGTCGTCGACCATGCTCGGGTCGCCCGCCTCCCAGTAGCCCTCGGCCGAGATCTCTGCCGACGACAGGCCGCCGAGCAGTTCCTTCCATCCGCCGCTGCCGTAGGTGGTGGCGTCCTTGTCCTCGACCTCTGCCGAGATCTCGACCTTGGTCGAGGCCCCGGTGAGGTCGGCGCCGGCGGCGAACGCGCGCACGTTGAGCAGGATCATCTTGCCCATGGCTTCAACTCCCGTCCCCGATCACGCGGATCGTGAGCTCGGCGCCGACGTATTGGGTGCCGGCGTGTTCGTACCAGCGGTAGCCGGCGACGCGGACCACGTGCAGGTCGTCCGCGAGGCCGCCCAGGGCCGCCTCGCCGGGCGCGCCGCGGGCCGCCTCGATCGCCTGTTTCAGCGATGCGGGTCCGCCACCGGAGAGCATGGCGTCGAGGTGGGCCTGGGCGGTGCGGTCGTCGGCGCGGCCGACCAGGACCCGGGCGGTGAACTCGACCTCGTCCTGGCCGCGCCCGAAGGCCTTGTCGTAGGTGATGTTGTATTCGCCGACGAAGAAGTGCGGTTCGATCACCGCGTCGGGTGTGAAGCCGCTGCAGGTGAGGTGGCCGGCGATTTTGGGCAGGACGACCGCGCGGGCGGCGGTGGCGATGGCCGCGCGTACGGCGGAGATCTGCACGGCGGTTCCTTCCTCTATGCGAACGCCGGCAGGACCAGGCGCTGCAGCTGCATGCCGACGTCGGGGTCGACGCGGGTCAGGCGCATCCCGCCCCACTCGGCGGACCCGGTGATGCCCTCGGGGCTGTTTCTGCGGTTCCACAGCCGTGAGGCCTGCAGCACGGTGGCCATCTCGACGGCGGTGGGGATGGCGGGCCATCCCCACCGGGCGGTGATCCGTGCGCGGGTGCCGGGCGCGGCGTGCCATCCGCCGGGCCGGGCGAGTGAGGTGTACGGCCATGTCTGGTCGTCGTCGTGGTCGCGGATGGGTTCGACCTCGGTGGTGATGTCGCGCCAGGCGCCGGGGCGGCCGAGCTCGACGACGAGGCCGGTGGTGGTGCCGATGTCGGGGATCAGCAGCCGCGGGCCGTCCTGGTCGACGACGACCCGGCGGGCGATCCGCAGGGTGCGTGGTGCGGGGATGTCGTCGAGGTGGAATCGGCGGCCGCAGTGCGAGTCCACGCCGCGTGAGGCGGCGTCCAGACGCTGCTGCAGCTGTTCGTCGCGGTCGTCGTCGAGGATGCCCATGGATTCCTTGAAGAACGCCAGGGTCACGTACGCCGGTTCGCTCATGGGCCGGGCCTGGGGGCGGCGGGCGGCGGGGCGCCGATCCACACCTGTTTGTGGTGGGTGGCCAGGATCCCGGTGTGGACGTGGACGGGGGCGCTCGCGTCCGCCACGCGCCTGCAGAACGAGAGGTCCTCGGACACCCACCGGCCGTCCTGGTAGCGGATGGGGTCGTACCAGCTGTCGCCGTGGCGGCGGCGGATCGCCTCGGCGACGTAGCGGTGGATGAGGATGCACGCCGAGCCGGTGCCGGCGACCGGAACGAGCGTGTCGGGTGGGACGTCGGCGACGGGCGCGAACCCGGTCCGGCCCTGGGGGTCGGTCGCGACCTGGTACATCGTGGGCACGGCGGTGATGTGGCGGCCGCCGTACCCGTCCGGGCCGATCTCGCGGGCGGAGTAGGCCAGTGCGCCGACGACGGGCCGGGTGGCGGGGTCGGCGGCGGCCAGGAGGCGGTCGACGGTGTCGGGACGAAAGCCCATGTCGGTGTCGATCCACCACAGCCATTCGTGGTCGGTCTCGTCGAGCCACTGCCGCATCACGGAGTTGCGGGCCTGGACGAGGCCGCCGGTGGGGCAGGACACCATGATCGGTCCGCCGCTGCGGACGATGCGGCCGTCGTGGTCGAGGTCGTGCAGGAGCAGCGCCGTGACCGACTCGTGCCAGCAGTGGGACACGATGTGCGGGTGCAGGTAGGCGACTTGGACCAGGCCGTCGCCGGTGGACTCCTCCGGCGCCCCCATCGGGACGGCGGGTTCGGGCTCACGCATTCGGGGCGGCCGTCTTCCTGGGCGGGCGGGCGGGGCTGCGTTGGCCCGGTTCGCGGGTCGCCCGCTCGATCCGCGGGGGCATCGGCAGTTGCGCGGGTGCGTCGCCGTCGCCGAACAGGTCGGGCCGCTCGATCACCAGCGGGTGATCGTCGTCGACGGTCATGCCCTCGCGCAGCGTCGTGCTGCCGCCGGACCAGCGCACGACGCAGGTCATCAGTGCGTGCTTCACCGTGGGCTCCTCTCGCCCTGGAATGGGGGCGGCGGCACGCGTGGGGCGCGCCGCCGCCCGGGGGAATGCGTGCCCGAGGGCACGCCGCCGGTCAGGCGCCGTCGTTGTTGACCAGGAGCCGGAACCCGGTCGGGTTGATGACGCCGGCGCCGACGCGGGCCCAGGCGAACCAGCCGCGCTGGCCGGTCGGCCGGTTGTTCGTGACGTCGAACAGCATCGGCACGAACTCGACCGACATGCCCGCGCGTTGGGCGACCAGGTAGTTCCGGAAGTCGCCGACCAGCAGGAGCGGCTGGGTGCCGGTTCCGGCGATGAGCGAGCTCATGTAGTCGTTCATCGGGTACTCGCGGCCGAACAGGCGCGGGATCGCGGACTCGGTGATGTTGACGGAGAAGTTCGGGTCCGTGGTGCCGAGTTGCCGGACCACGTTCTGCACGTCGGTCGAGCTCATGAACGCGGTGGTTTCCGAGCGGCGGTGCCGCTGGGGCAGCGCGGCCCACAGGTCGTAGATGTCGGCGGCGCCGATCGCCCCGGACGTGGTCACCTCCAGCTCGACGTTGGTGTTCGCGTCGAGCGCGGCCACCAGGCCGGTCGGCTCGTTGGACCCGGCGGTGCCGTTGGTCAGCTTGCTCGCCAGGAGTTCGTCGTACCCGTCGGCGAGGAGCTGTGCCATCTGTTCGGCGAACCCGGGCCAGTCCATGCCGACCTCGATCGAGAACGGCACGAACCCGTCCGCGCGGCGGGTGGGCACCTCCGGCTGGGCGATCGTGGGCGAGTTGTCGGCGGCGGTGGCGCCCTCGGCCTTGAACGACCAGGTGACGCCCGCGCTGGACAGGCCGCGCCAGGTGTCGTTGGTGATCGTCTCGACCCTGGCCAAACGAAGGATGTCGTTCGAGGAGCCCTGCGCGGTGAGGATCACGGTGGGGTCGATCAGGACCGGCACCGCGAACCCGCCGGCGGCGTCCACGCCGACCGACATCGCGCGTTTGATCAGCTGTACCCGCTCGATCGCGCGGGCCTCGTCCTGGGTGAACGCCGGGGACTGCGAGGCGGCCGACCGCTGGAACGCGCTGCGGTAGGCCGGGTTCTCCGTCGCGAGCAGCAACTGACCGACGAGTTCGCCGTTCGTGTCGCCGGTGTGCGTGCGCAGGATCGACTGCACCTGCGACTTCTGGTCGGCGCGCAGGTGCCGGCCGCCCTGCGGGTCGTCGAGGACGGCCATCGCCCGCGAGTACACCGCGTCGCCGCGCAGGGTCCGCGGGTCGTCCTCGAACGGGTCGGTGTCGGGCGTGAACTGTGTGCTGTTCCAGCGTTCGCGGGACGCGTTCAGGCGGGCACGGCGCTCCAGGGTGGAGTGCTCGTCCTCGCGCCAGGCACGCTCGGTCTCCAGGGTGTCCCAGTCCTCGCGCGCGGCCGCGCTCAGCGGCTGGTCGCCCGCCTCGCGGTGCATGCGCGCGAGCTCTTCGTTGATCTGTTCGATGCGGCGCCTCGCCGCGTCGGCGTTCGCGCTCGCCAGGTATTCGGTCGGCATGGTCATCGGTTCCTTACGCCGTAGCGGTTCAGGCGGCGGAGTCGTTCCGCCGCGGTGAGCTCGCCGACGTGGCGGGCCGACGCGGGCGCGTCGGGTGCCGAGGTGGCGGGTTCGCCCTGTTCGGGGGCCGCGGGCACCTGCCGGGTGGGCGAGGTGGTGCGGAGCCCGTGCAGGGCGCGGAATGCGTCGTACGCGCGCTGTTGCTCGCGGACGGAGTGTTCGTCGCCGTGTTCGGCGAGGTCGGCCATGAGCCAGTCGGCGCCGGAGCGCAGCCCGGCCGTGGCGTCGGGGTTCGCCGGCCACGTCACCGGCCCGGCCTCCATCAGCCGAACCTCGGTGATGGTGCGCTCGGGCAGGCGTTGCGGGTTGTGGTCGGACGCCTCGGGCTCGTTGTTCCACTCCTCGGCGAGGACCTCGAACATGAACGAGCTGCCGTAGGCGCCGGCTTCCAGGCCGGGGACCAGGTCGCGGTTGTAGGAGGTGTCCAGCAGCGGGACCTCCATGTAGGGGGACGTCTCGCGTTCCTCGATCAGGGCCGGCACACCCAACGCCTTGGACCCGATCGCGCTGTCGCGGCCGTGGTTGAACAGCACCTTGACCGCCGACCCGTTGTTGGCGATCGTCCGTTTGAACGCGCCCGGCGCCGTCGACTCCAGGAACCGCCCCTCCCACCAGCTGTCGATCTCGTACCAGGTGCCGAACCGGGAGAACTCGACGGTCATCACCGGCATGCCCGCCTCGTCGTCCGCGCGGGCGGCGCGTGCGGCATGCGGGGCGGGCGGTGCGGCGAGTGCGGGGGCGGCGGTGGTGCCGCGGATCAGATACAGCCCGCGGATCGCGGCCATGGGTCACTCCTCCTGGGTGGGGTCGACGTCCGTCGGTGGTGGATCGTCGGACTCGTCGGGTGCGGGGCCGGTCGCGGCGGCGGGCACGTACGGGGCGTCGCCCCACGGCACGGGCGGCCGGTCCTCGATCGCCCGGACCTCGTTGATCGTCTGCCAGGCCGCGGTCAGCGACGAGCCGTACGCGGCGTACCGCTGGGCGGTGTTCGTCTCCAGGAGCGCGTCCCGGTTCAGCCGCACGTACTGCGGCCGCGGCAGGAACTCGAACAGCAGCCGTTCCAGGCGGCGGATCCACTTCCCGACGGCGTACTTGAGCAGGTGCAGGTCGCGGTCGACGATGTTCGCGTACGTCATCGACCCGGAGCCGTAGCCCAGGACCTCGGCGATGCCGGGGCCGAAGATCCGCGCGCACTCGGCCGCGCTGTATCCCTGCGTCTGCAGGAACTGTGACTCCTCGGCCGAGACCTGCAGGGGCCTGTAGTCCCAGCCCTTGCCCATCACCAGCGGTTCCCGGCGGCCGCGGACCGCGGCCAGGAACCGCTCCTTCGCGGTGGCGGCCTGGTCCGCGTCCAGCGCCGTCTCGGTGTTGATCAGCAACGCCGAGGGGTGCGCGCCGTCCTGGAACCACTGCAGACCGAACCGGCCGGCGGTCACCTGCTGGCCGATGGTGGTCATGTGCAGCTGCACCGGCGACAGGCCCAGCAGGCACCCGGGCATGGGGTTCACCCGCCGGTGCAGCATCTGCGCATCGGGCACCGGGGCGCCGTCGGCCGTCCACGCCACCGAGCCGTCGACACGGGTCGGGCGCACCCGATCGGGGTGGAACAGGTCGACCTGGCGCAGGAACCCGCCCGCCCCCCGGTCCAGGACCGCCCCGTAGGTGTTGCCGCGCAGCAGCCACGACATCACCACGCGATACGACCAGTCGGCCAGGCCGTGCCCGGACCCGTCGGGATCCAGCAGGTACGAGGGCATCGGCAACTGCCGTCGCTCCGCACCCGCGCCCCGGTAGAGGTCGACGGGAAGCTCCGAAACCAGGCTGGCGACCAGGTCGCACGCGGACCACACCGCCACGGCCTGCAGCGGGCCTTCGGCACTGGAGAGGTCCACGTCGGTGTAGGAGTTGTTCAGGCCGCGGAACGTCGCCAGGATCTCGTCGACGGTCGAGCGGACGGGCCGAGGTCCCGCGCGCGCCCGGTCGCGGTCGGGGCGGCGGGTCCACATGCTCACGCGTCCTCCCGGCGGTGGTCGAGCGCCAGGCAGAACCCGCCGGCGACGGCGGCGCCGAGGGCGGGCCACAGCATCCACCCCGCCCACGTCATCAGCACGGCGCCGGCCAGGCCGGGCCCGTAGCGGACCACGGCACGGATCGCGTGCCCGGCCGCGCCGGCGACCGCGACATGCGCGCGGGCGGCACGGGACGGCGGCGGGACACGCGCGCTGCGGGGTGCGGCCACGTCGAATCCTCCGATCAGTAGATGTTGGCGAGCGGGTCGTACGGCCGGGCGACCTGCGGGCCCAGGGTCAACAGGGCCCACCGCGCGAGGGTGACCGCCACCAGCGGGGACACGTCGACGGCCGACCCGCGGCGGTGCCACGCCCACGAGTCGCCCACCGGCCTGGTGCGCGCGCCGTTGACCGCGCCGGTGAGCGGCGCCTGGTCGAGGTGGACGAGGGTGCCCTGGCGCATCGCGTCCGCGATCTGGCCGCACGCCTCGACCACGTCGTTCGGGCGCACGATCACCAGGTCGCCCCGCAGCGGCTCGTCCTGGCCGGTCGCCCGCAGGCCCGCGGCGACCAGGTCGTCGATCAGCGCGGCCGCGGGCGATCCGCCGGCCACCGCCACCGCGACCGGGGACCACAGCGCGGACAACCGCACCAGCGCCGGTACGAGCCAGTCCGTGCCCGGCCGTTGGTCGACGATCTCCACGTGCATGCGCCCGTCCGGTCGCACCGACGCGACCGCGATCGACGCGATGTCCCGGGCACCGGCGACGTCGATCGCGAACGCCAGGTCGGCCCCGGTCTGCGAATCGGCGTCGACGAGGGCGGACCATCCGTCCCGGGGAACGTTCGGGTCGGCGGTGGGCTCCCTGAGCCTGGTTCGGTTCAGGTACGCCCGGTCGAACTCGGCCGGCTTCAGCTTCACCAGCTCGGCCCGAACCGTCGCCTCGGTCACGGTGTGTCCCAGCGCCGGCATGCACATGCGCCAGGTCGCCGGGTCGTCCCGACGCAGGGTCGAGGGCGCGTACCACTCGAAGTAGGCAGACGCCGGATGCACGCCCGACTCCCACAGCTCCTCGATGAGCGCACGGCCCGCGGCGCGCTTGCCGTTGAGCCACACGCTCCGGTCGGTGCCGCCGGCGGACGCCCACCAGAGCTGGGCCATCGCCTTGGTCAGCATCGCCGGGGACATCGCCTGCTCGACCCGATCGTCCTCGTGGGCGAACGCCTCGTCGATCAGGCCGAGATCGAGGGACGGACCGTGGCCGGCGCGTTCGGTGTTGCTCGTAATGCCGAGCTTGGACCTGGTCGACGTCCACAGGATCGCCTCGTTCCCGTTCGTCATCCGGGTGCGGTAGCGGCGCCGCAGCGGGGACGTGTCGAGCGTGGCGACGAACTCGTCCTCGAACCGTGTCCGGGCCATCCCTCGGGTCTGCGCGGCGTAGACCACCTGCTGGCGCTTCCACGCCATCACCCGGTGGACCATGACCGCGAGCAGCTGCTGGGTCTTGCCCTGCTGTCGCGGGACCGACAGGCCCACCTCGCGGTGCACGAACACCCCGGCCGCATCCACCTCCAGGGCCACGTCGAGGACGTACCGCTGCCACGGCATCGGCGGGTACCCGAGCGTCGTCATCACCTTGGCGACCTTCGGCCCCAGGGTCGCAAGCTCGGGCCGCCGCGGCGTGCCCCAGCGCGGCGGGCACTCCAGCCCGTACAACTCGCGGCACTGGTCGGCGAACTCAGTCGGGTGCTGCCAGGTCTCCGAGGCCATCGTCCTCCTCCTCGACCATCCGACCCGCGACCAGCGCGGCCAGCGTCGCGCGCAACTCCCGGTTGAGCGCGGGCAGCAGACGCCCGTCCTCGCCGCCGCCCTCGTCGATGCCCCGGGCCATGGCGTAGGCCATCTCGACCAGGGACGCCTCGACACCGACCAGGTCGCCCAACGCCTCGACATCCGAGCGCACCGCGTCCTCGACCCGGCCCATGGCCCGCCCCCTCACTGTGTGTGGTGGTCGCGCGGGCCGTCCGGCGGCCTGCGGGCGCAGGCCCGGCCCGCAGCACGGCCCCGCTTGACGCAACACCCGCCGGTTGGGGCCCCCGGGCGGCCGCCGGCCACCCACCGGCCAGAGCCCTCGGGGGCATATGTGCAGGTCAGGGGCCTGCGGGTCGGCCGGTGGCGCGGGCCCCGGGGGGAGAAACCCCAGTTTGGGCGTGGGGCTGGGATGAGCCCCTCCCAAAGAAGGCGTCGGCTCAGGTCGGGCCGGCGTACCAGTCACGCGACGTGACGAGACGCGAGGCCTGAGCCAACGGCCGGGTGCCCTTCTCGTTGTTGCACTTGCGGCCGCAGGTCGGGCAGCCGGCCACCCCATGGATGGGGGCCAGGTTGTCCCGGTCGATCGGGGCGCCGCCGCGGGCGACCGGGGTGAGGTGGTCGGTTGCGTCCGACCCGGGGTGCCCGCACCAGATGCAGGTGTCGTCCTCGGCCAGGATGCTGGCGCGCAGGGTGCGGTAGGCGTGCGAGGTGAGGTCGGAGCGGCCGGCCACCGCTCACGCCCCGCCGGCCGGCGGCGTCCACCCCAGCAGGACCAGCGCGGCGTGTGCCCGCGGGGCAAGGTGGATCTCGACCTGGTCCTGGTCCACCTCGACCTCGTGTACCGCCGGGGTGAGGACCAGGCGCGCCGGCTGCCCGGCCTCGACGACCAGGTCGACGCAGGCGACCGCATCCGAGATGTCGACGCCGTCCACCGCCAGGGCGTGCCCGGTGCCTCGGCTGGTCAGGGTCACGGTGTGCGTGGGCGTGGCGGACATGGTCAACCTCCTGTGCGGCGGCGGCTACTTCTTGCCGCCCGGGTCGGGGCAGTTCATCGCGATAGTCGGCCACTTGTCGGGCGCGGCGTGGTGTCTCGGGAACGGCGAGAGCCCTGGCCGGGCCGGCTCGCGGCGGCACGGGTCACGCGCCGAGATCGAACCGACCTCGGGCAACGTTGGCATAGTGCTCGGTGATCTCGATCCCGGTCCAGGTGCGCCCTTCGGCGAGGGCGGCGACTCCGGTGGTGCCGGATCCGGCGCACGGGTCGAGAACGTGGCCGCCGGGTGGGCATATGCGAACGAGCGCACGCATGACGTCGAGGGGCTTCTGGGTGATGTGTACGCGGGACTTGCCGCGGGGCTGTGAGCCTTCGAGCCACCCGGGAAGGTAGATCGTCTCCGGATGCTTCGTGGGGTCGCCGTTGCTGCCCCACAGCACGTACTCGCACTCCTGGCGGAAGCCGTTCGCGATTGGCCGGGATATCGGCTTGTGCCAGGGGATGATGCCGCGCCAGGTCCAGCCGCCGGCCTGTAGGGCGTCGGAGGTGGCGGCGAGTTGGCGCCAGTCGGAGAACACGAGGCAGCTCGCGCCGATCCGTGCGACGCGCAGGGATTCGGCGAGAAGCATCGACAGCCACGCCGTATAGGAGCGTTGATCGCGGTTGTCGCCCGCGAAGTCGCCCAGGGCGTGGGCGTCGGGTGCATGGCGGCTCTGGGGCGACACGTATTTCGTGAGGGCGCTCTGATTGCGGCGGTCGCTGCTGGTGCGTCCGCCGCTGTTGTACGGGGGGTCGGTGATGACTGCGTCGACCGATGCGGCAGGGAGCGTGGGGAGAACGGTAAGGGCGTCGCCGCGGATGATTCTCCAGGGTGCGGGTGGCATGGGCTTCTCCCGTGGTGTGGTCGTGTGCACGCGTCGAACGGCGTGAGCGAGTCGATACATCCGGGGACGGCGAGAGCCCCGGGCCGGTTCGGCTCGGGGCTCTCGGGTGGTGTGTGGGCGCACTGGTGGCACTGCACGCAGTGTGACACTCGGTCGCGACGTGATCAAGCGTGATCGATTTGCGCGGCGCTCTCCTCGGGTACCAGGGCCTCGACTTCGAGCAGGTCGACCATGGCGCGGCGGCGCGCGTCGTACCCGTGGTGGCTGAGCCGGCCGCGGTGGAGCCACTGCCGGAGCAGCCTGGGGTCGACCTCGCAGTGCAGCGCGGCCGCGGGCAGGTCGACGATGATCACCCGGTCCATGTGGCCGATGCTACGTCCCGATCGCGGTGCTTGCTCGGAGGTTCGCGTGACCCGCTCCCCTGGGGTCGTCGCGTGGTCTGCGGGGTGGTCTACACCGCCCCGACCTGCGGTGTAGGCGTAGGTCGGGGCGGTGGGGGAGTGGTCACCGGGTGGGTGGTCCGCCGATGCCGTCGCGGTGGCAGAGCACCCGCAGCCTGACGAGGCCGCCGGCGTCGGGGACGCGGGTGGGTTCGGTGTCGGTGTGGTCGACGAGCACGCCGACCGCGCGCAGGATGGTTGCGATGCGGTGGGTGTCGTCGTCGCCGCCGGTGATGTCGACGACGGTCGCGCCGCGGCCGCTGTTCAGCCATTCGCGGTGTTCGGTGTCGGCGTCGGTGGTGTCGGCCATGCGGGCGGTGGCGACCAGGAGCCGGTCGGCCCGGTCCGGCGGCAGGCACGTCCACACGCGAGCGCCGGTGGTGTCGACCAGGCCGCGCCACGACGGCAGCCGCGTGTCGAGTCGGTCGCGGCCGTCGACGTCGATCGGTGCGAGACAGGTGAGCGCCTCAGTCTGGAAGGCGTCCCACATGATGACGCGGCGGCCGCCGAGGCGTTCGGTGATCAGGGCGGCGGCGGTGGCCTGGTCGACCGCGTTCGGCGGCACCTCGGTGTTGCCGGCGGCGACCAGGCGCACGATGGTGCGCAGCACGGGAAGGCCTGCGTGGTCGGCGGCGGTCACGGTGACGGCGGGGCAGGCGCGCAGCCGGCCGGTGGCGGTGCGGGTGCGGCGCGCGTGGTCCACGTGAACCCATACCGACCTCGGATCGGCCATCACCTCGCGGGCCCACGCCGTCTGCGCGGCGCGTTCGACCCGGGCCCGGCCCTGGGCGGTGACGATGGCGTCGACCAGGGCGCAGGCGGGGCACAGTCGGCGGGTTTGTCCGTGGCGGACGGCGGCCGGGCGTTCGGTCCGGGCGCCGCAGTCCTCACAGGTGTGTACGGCCTGGTCCATTGCGAGCAGCCGCCCGGGACCGCTCTTGCTCGGCGTGCTGTTGCGGGCGTCGTACAGGTCGTAGGTGGCGGGCTTGCCGCGGAGGTCGGTGCCGGTGACGCGGGCCGACGGGTTGGCGGCAGGCACGCGGGGCAGGTCGAGGTCGCCGTGCTGGGTGCGGGTCAGCAGTGTCGGCACGGGGATGTCGTCCCAGTGTCGGTACTGGGGAATCGAGTCGGGCGTGGTCATGGTCGGGTCCTTCCGGGTGGCGGGTGTCATCCGTTGGCGGGTGCGAGGCGGCGGTTTTCGCGGTGGGTGTCGGGGCACCGACAGGGGGCGTGGGGTGGTGGTGTCGGGCTCGGTGGCGGGTCGGGCACGGGCACGCCGGACAGCAGCGGCTCGATGTCGTGGCGGTGGATGCCGGCGCGGCCGCCGACGAGGCCGACACGGACCTGGGGGCGTACCGGGACCGCGAGGTCCTCGAGGAGCGCGCGCAGTGCGCGGTCGTCGCGCCCGGCCCAGTGCGGGTAGTCGCGCAGGGTGCCGTACAGCTCGGCCAGGTGGACGGCGAGGCGGCCGGGTCCGATGATCGCCAGGACCAGGACCAGGTAGGCCTCGCGTCGCATCTCGGCGCGGGTCGGGGCGGTCACCGCGCGCCGCGCAGGGCCAGGCCCAGCGCGAGGACCATGACGGCGCCGAGCGTGAACCACAGCATCGCCGTGCGCTGGGCGGGTGTTCGCTTGCCCTTGCCGGTCTTGCGCCACTGTCCGGTGATGTAGCCGGCGATGCTGAACGCGACGGACAAGCCGACACCGATCTGCTTCGGGTTGGTCGTGCCCGTGTCGGCCTGGGCGAGCATCTCGCCGGCGAGCTGGTGCAAGCTCATGCCGCGACCGCCCGGATGGCGGGTGTGGTGGCGGGTCGTGTCGGCCTGTGTGTCCGCCCGGATTGTCCACCCGACACGTCGTGTCGGGTCGCGGCGACAACGGCCCGGTTGTTGATGTGTGTACGGCGCACCGGTCGGGTCCGGGCGTGGGTTCCAGTCGCCTGGTTGGCGGGTCGATTCGGGGGCGCAGCCGGGTGGTTGGCGGGGTGTCGGGTGGTGTCGGGTCGGTGTCGGGTCTGTTCCGCCGTGTCGGGTCGGCGGGTACGGTGCTGATCAGCCATCAGATGTCCTGCCTGGTTTTGTTCGATCTGGTGGTGAGGCGTTCGGCCGGGGATTCGAGCCCCGGTCGGGCGCCGTTTGCGTTGTGGGGGGTCAGGCGGCGCCGCGGGCGCGGGCGATGCGGGTCCAGGCCCGCCGGCCGTAGGCGGTGCGGCATCCGGTGCAGGTGACGACGTCGTCGTCGGGCGCGACCGCCAGGTCGACGCCGCACGCGGGATTGGGGCAGGCGCCGACGTAGCGTTCGGTCTGGTGGTCGAGCGCGGTCCGGAGCTGCCGCAGGATGCGGCGGGCGGTGGTGGTGATGTCGTCGAGGACGAGCGTGGGCACGCCGTCGTCGAGCGCGCCCAGCAGCCACGTGCACGCCCACTCGGCCCCGTGGCGGTGCGAGGCGTTGTAGCGCCACCGCCCGGGGTCCTCGGCCGGGATCGGGCCCAGAACCGGGCGGGCGATCCGCACGGGCCGCACGCCCCTGGTGAGCCACACGCGGCTGCTCTCCACGCGCGCGCTCACCGACGCCGGCGGACGCTGCACGCGCGACGCGACGCGGTCGGCGAGGTCGCACAGGTCCTCGGCCAGGGTGCGCTCGACGTGCAGAAGGTCGAGGTCCAGGGGTGCGGGCGACGCGCCGCGGCCGATGGCGCCCTTTTCGCGGTCCTCGCGTTCGGCGGCGTATCGCTCCTCCTGCGCGGCCTGTTCGGCGGCGGTGAGCGGGCGCGGCGTGCCGCTGTCACGCGGACGGGTGCCGGGCGCCGCGACCAACTCGGGCCACAGGTCTCGGATTGCGGTCAGGTCGCGATCTGCGCTGCTTGGCTGCATGGCGGTCTCCTGCGTCGTACGGTGGCGACCCCTCCCCAGGGTCACCGGGCCCGCGCCGCATACAGCGACGCGGGCCTGCGTGCGTGGTCGGGTGTTGGTCACCACCCGTCCGCGATGAAGTCGGCGAGGCTGTCGTGGTCGAGGACCGGCCGGGGGTCTTTGAGGCGGGCGCGGCCGCGTGCGAACCACGTGCAATCCCAGTCGTCGTACCGAGCGGGGTGCCGTGGGCAGCCGGCCCGGTAGCGGTCGACCGCGGCGAGCAGGGTGCGGTGTGCCCGGCGGGCCAGGCGCACGCTGCCGGTGGTGCCCGCGCCGGTGTGTCCGTGCCACCGCTCGACGGGATCGGCTCCCAGGTCACGCAACGCGCCGACCAATGCGTCGAGTTCGCCGGGCGCGAGGACGGTCGGTCCCCGTTCGGGGTCGTGGTCGACGCGGGCGACGCCGAGGATGACGACCGGCGTTCCGTCGGCACCGACGGGCACCCAAGAGATGAGTCGGTTCGAGCCGGCCGGGCCGCGCAGCGTGGCGCCGTGCTGCTCGACCAGGGCGCGGCGCGGCTGTCGGGTCTCGTACAGCCAGCGCAGGCCGCCCCGCAGGATCGGGAGATGTATGGCGTGGTCGAACGTCACGACCGCCCCCCTGCCGGTCCGTGCTCGGCGACCAGGGCGCGCAGCAGAGCGACGGACTCGCCGCGGCCGGGGTCGAGTTCGTGATCCTGCGGCAGGGCCTCGATCTGTTGCGCGGCGTAGGTGAGCGAGGTGGCCCAGGCGGTGCTCAGGTCGTCCTCGGCGGAGCGGTGCAGGGCGCCGAGCATCTGCATCCGTTCCGCCTCGCGGTCGAGGCCTGCGGCGTCGGTGAGTTCGGTGACGCGTGTCTCGGCGGCCTGGGCGCGGCCGAGGATGCGGGTGGCGTAGCCCACCAGGTATCCGACGGCGGTGTCGGCCTCGGTGCGCAGGTCGACGAGGGCCCGCCGGCACCGGGTGGCGTCCTGGTCGGCGGCGTCCTGGTCGCGGGCGGCCTCGATCGTGGCGGTGTCCTGCATGGCCAGGTCGGCGCGCAGCCGTTTGACCGCAGCGACGAGCGTGGGCGCGTGCTCGTCGAGGAGCCGCCGCATCGCGGGGTCGACCCGGGCGAGTTCCTCGGTGGTGGCCTCGTCGTCCTGGATGCGGGCGACGGCGGCCAGGTCCGCCTCGACCGCGCCGAGGTCGACCCGGTCGACGGGCTCGGGCTCCCCGGTGATGCCGCACGCGCGCCGAATGGCCGCGACGACCTTCTTGGCGTCCGCGGGCCGGACGTAGACGCCGTCGAGGGTGGTGGTGATCGCGACGCCTCGTTCACCAGTCTCGTCGAGGGGGCGGATGTACAGGGTGTCGCCGGTCTCGTCGACGAGCCGGTAGTGGGAGTCGGGAATGGTCACGGACACGGTTCCTCCTGCTTGGTCGGGTGGGTCAGGTGCGGGGTGTGCCGAAGGGCGGCTGCGGTGTGGTGCGGGCGGCGGCGCGCAGGGCGGGAAGGCCGTGGCCGATCAGGACGACGCGGGCGCCGGCGTGGCTGCCGGGGACGTGGGTGTAGCGGCTGCGGTTGACCTCGGTGCCGTGGCCGGCGTCGAACAGCTCGCGCCACCGGGCCCACTGGTCGAGGTGGGTGAGATGGACGTGGACGTGAAGCGTCGACGGGTCGAGGAGGTCCCGGCGCACGGCGGGCGCGGGCAGCCCCAGGGCCGCGGCGGCGACCCTGATGGTGTCGATGGTCGACAGCGCCGGCCGGCCGGTCGTGCAAGCGTCGTGGGCGTCCTGCCGGCAGGGCGCGCACAGGTTGCCGTGCCGGGTCGGGGCCTCGCACATCTCGCACAGGGTGTGCGGGCGGATGTCGGGGTGCGCGTCGGCGTCCTGCACTGCGGCGGCGCAGCGCGGGCACAGGTCGTCGGGATCGGCGTGGTCGCTGTCCAAGTGCACCGGGGCGGTCGCGGGCACCACGGCGAGGTTCCCGCACGCGGTGAGCGCGAGCAGGCCCGGCCGCGGTGTCTGGCCGAACGGGCTGGGGATCACGTGCCGCAGCGCGGGGTCGGCGGTGGCGTAGGGGCTCGTCGGGTGGTTCATGCGGGTTCTCCGGGTGTGGTGAGGGTGGCGGCGTGGGCGCGGGCGACGGCGTCGGCGAGGGCGACCAGGACGGCGTCGGGGACGTCGCGGCGGCACTCGGGTCCGATGCCGCCGGTCTTGGTGTCGGGGTCGGTCAGGGCGCGGCCGCACGAGCAGCAGCGGGTCGTGAGCGCGGCGAACCGGGCCTGGGCGGCGACCGGTTCGGCGGTGAGCGCGTCCACCAGGGCGGTGGTCCAGGCGGCGCGGGTCGCGGCGCACGTCGTTGCCCAGGTGATCCATGCCTGGTTGTCGCCTCTGGGCGGGGCGTCGCGCCGCAGGAACCGCGGGCCGTACGTGGCACGGGCGGGCCACGGCTTCAGGCGGCCGGTCGCGACGCGCCAGTACGTCATCGTCGTCGCGTTCGTCGGGTCGAGGACGGCGTAGTAGCCGTCGGGCAGGGGCGTCATTGCGGTGGTTCCCGTCGGGTGAGTTCGATGGGCTGCTCGGCTGCGTCGAAGCGCGAGCCGTGCGAGTTGTGCAGGGCTCGGCCGCGGGCGTCGGTGCAGGGCTGGTGGGCCTGCACGCCGCAGTGCGGACAGGGCACCGCGCGTTCCGGGCGCATGGGGATCCGCTGCTGGCCCTCGATGCGGCGGTGTCGTTTCACCGGTCGTCGCCCTGGTCGGCGGGTGCGGTGTCCCGGGCGGCGGCCGCGGCGTGGGCGTCGTCGACGCGGCTGTCGTGCGGGTCGGTCAGGGGGGCGCCGTGGACGCGGGTGACGCACCGGTCGCCGGGGTCGGCGTGGCAGTGGCGGCAGGGGACGGAGTACGCCCGCACGCTCGGCCGCTGCATGGTGACCCGCTCGACCGTGACGCGTTCGATCGACAGGCGTTCGCCGGCGCCGTCCAGGAGCGCGGCGAGCTCGGGCATGGCCGCCAGGTCGGAAGCGAGGAGTCGGCGTTCCTCGCGCAGGGCCGCGCGGTAGGCGACGTGGTCGTCGGGGTCGACTTGGGGGACGCGGCGGGACGTGCCGCCCATGACCGGGCCCCCGTTGTGCTCGGCGCGGTCGTTGCGGATCTGGCGCACGTGGCGGCGGACGTCGGCGGGCATGATCCGACGGGTCTCGTCCCGGTAGTGCAGGAGGACGGCGGCCTGGGCGTCGGTGTAGTCGACCTTGCCGAGGATCAGGTGCCATGCGGCGACGTCGGCGTCACCGACGATCCGCAGATCGAACGAGGCGGCCAGGGTGAGGAGTTGTGCGATCTCGGACTTCTTCACGGGGTGCCTGCTTCCTGGGATGTGAGGGCGGCGTAGGCGGCTTCCTCGGCGGCTTCCTCGGCGGCTTCCTCGGCCCGGTACTTGTCGGCGAGGGCGGTACCGGCAGCCCAGCGTTGATCGGCTGCGGACAGGCGCCGACCGTCGCCGCCAGGGGCGGCGCTCGGAAGGGTGGTGCCGGCGTTCATCAGCTCGTTGACGAAGCTGGGCAGGGTCGAGGCGTGCTTGCCGGCGCGGACCCAGTTCGCCAGGCCGTGGCGAACGAACTGCGGGTCGATGCCCTCGTCGAGCATTTCCTTGAGCAACCGCGACGCGTGACCGATGACCTGGCCGGGCGGTCGGTGCGGCACGTACGCGAGCCACTCGCGGATGAGTGTCTGGGTGGTGACCGGCGGATCGGGTTCGACGAACTCGCCGTCGACCGCCTCGTCGTCGTTGCCAGCCTCGGGCGGCTCGGCCGCCCCGCCGGAGGCCCCGAAGCGATCCGCAACCGCCAGCGGGTCTACGGGTGGGTCTTCTTCGATGGGTGGGTCATTGATGGGTAGGGCAGCTTTGGGTGCGTTACATACGGACGCAGAGTGCGTTACATCGTTGAGGTAACGGTGTTCGGCGCCGTTACGTACGGACTCTGCGTGCGTTACATCGGTGGCCGTAACGGACTCTGACGCCGTTTCAGTAACGGACCCTGCGTTCGTTACGCGCGTGGCCTCACGGTGCTTTCGTACGCGGGCGGCGACTGCGGCGCGCTCGCGCTCCTCCTCCCTCTCCAGGTCGGTCCAGTCGGATGCCGGCCGCTTGAGGTGGAGTTGCAGGGTGTAGTTCACGCAGTCGTTCACTGTGCCGACCGCCTTGATCAACCCTCCGTCCTCCAGCCGGCGCAGAATCCGGTGGACCGTGGGCCGCGCGAGACCGGTGCGGTACGCGATGCTCCTGACCGACGGCCGGGCCTCGGTGCCGTCCGAGTTCGCGAACTCCCCCAAGACCTGAAGGACTTGGCGCGCAGGCGCATCCCGGTTGCCCGCCTTGGTTCGCAGCATGGGCGCATCGACCATGGCCCACTTCACTGCCTCGACGCTCAAGGTCTGGTCTCGCTTTCGTGCAGGGCGCGGGCGGTGGTGGCCGGCGGTGGGTACGCCGGCCACCGGATCAATCGGGGAGTGCCAGCAGGTCGAGTTGTTCGAGCGGGACGACGGGTACCGGCGGGCCGGGCGGCGGCTGCTCGGGCGGTCGGGCGCCGTGCAGGTGTGCGGGGCAGCGGTGGCCGTGCTGGTAGCGACGGACGCCGTCGGTCGCCCCGCACTGCCCGCCGGGCACCCCCCAGGTGCACGCCGCCGGCCCGGCCCCGGTGGGCATGGCCGGCTACCTCGAGGTGCCGTGCCGAGGGCACGACCGCGCCGCGCAGTGCGGACACGTGTCCGGCACCGGATCACACGGGTCGTCCTCCGTGCTGTCCCACAGCGGCAGGGGGCGGTCGGGATCGAGGACCAGGAGCAGGCGGCAGTCCGGGCACAGGTGCCCGTCGCGATGCTCGGTGTAGGGGTTGCAGACCCAACACGACGAGCGCGGCGGCGCGGGGACCAGGACCGGCACGGTGCGGCCAGCCCGGTGGTCGGCCTCCGGGTCGATCACCATGGCTGCGAGCATCCGGGCGGCGTGCCGGCGCGTGACCAGGTCGCCGATCCACCAGAGCGCCACCACCGTGGTCGTGCACATCACGACCAGCACGATCACGCCCATGGGTGCACCACCCGACACGTCCAGCACAGCCACCCGCATCGGGTGTGCACGCCCAGGCGGGGCGTGCCCACACACGTCGGGCAGGTCCGGATCGACTCGACGACCGGCGCGGCGACCAGGGCCGCGCCGCCGTCCGGCGTGATCGGTGCGGGCAGGCGCGGCACGTTCGCCGGGATCGCCGCCCCCGACACGGGGGCGGCGACCAGCGCGGTGGACGCGCTCATCCGGCGTCCTGCATGCGCAGCTCGGCGAGCGCGATGCCCACCGTCGAGCACCAGCCCGAGCACCACTCGCGGGCCGGCTCGCTCGACTCCGACACCGACGTGCGGACCCACCCGCGCGGCAGCCGGCGCGAGGAGGCGACGTCGCCGCACCGCTCGACCGTGCACTGCTCGATCACCGACGACCGAATCGGCGTCCGGGATTCGCCGGTCTGGCCGGCGTTCCATTCCTTGGCGCTCTTGCGGGCGGGCATCAGTAGCTTCCTCCGGGTTCTGCGCGGCGGTCGCGCTGCTGGGGGACCAGGACGCCCGAGGACGGGCCGCACTGGTCGCAGACCCACATGCCGGTCACGTACCGGTGCGTCGCCCCGGACCGGCCGCAGTTCTCGCACTGCTCGGGCGCGGAATCGGCCGAGTCGACCGGGTCGGCGTCGCCGGAGGGTCGTCGCTGCTCGAAGATCGCCACGGCCTGTGCAACCGCCCATTCGGCGATCGCCCGGTCGGCGGCCGGCAAGGCCTCGTCGAGGTGCTCGATCAGGAATCGGCCGCCGGCGTACACGGACCCTTCGGGACCGAACAGGAACCATCCGCATGTGGGTTCTTCGTCGGGCCGGACCTCGGTCTCGTCGTGGTGCCCGAGCGCCCATGTCACGCCGATAACCGTGCGCTCGTGCCGGAACGAGTCGACCTCGATCCAGTCGGGGTGAGGCTGCGGCGCGTCCTCGACCGGGTCGGTCGGATCCGGCTGCGGGACGGGGCAAGCCGGTGAGCAGGCAAGCGCCTGGCCGTAGCCGGACACGACGGCGACCGGAGTCGAGCAGACCGGGTCGGCCAGGCCGCAGCGCACGCACGCGGTGCCGTCGAGCTGGGCCTGGGTCATGTGTGCCGCGCCGCCCTGTCGGGTGAGGATCGGCAGCCTCACCGGCTGCTCGATGTGCGCGAGTTCGGCGGGCAGAACCGGGGCCGGCGGCTCGACGGTGTCGATGAGGCCGACGCCGGACAGGAACACGGCGACGGAACCGTGCGCGATCTCGACGCCGTAGGTCCGCCGGTCTGCCCGGCAGGACCCGAGTGTCCGCAGCGGCTCGCCGAACAACGCGGCCCACACGGTCAAAGCCGCGTGAACCTCGGCGTCGGGCGCCTTGGCGTGCGTCCCGCGCACGCTGCCGTCGGGGGCAACATTCCACTCCAGGGCGGGAAGGTCAGGGTTCAGCACGAGCGTGGCGGCGACGAGCGCCGTGGCCATGGCCTGGGACGACAGCGGCCGGCCGATCGGGATCTGGATACTGTGGTTCACGTGTCTGCCACTCCTGTGGTGTGGGTCGGTGGCGGGCATGGAGGCCGTGCCGTGTGCAGGACCGGGGGCTACCGGTCGCCGTCGGGGCGGCCTCACCCGCGTGAGGTTCGAACGGGGTTGCGGGGTGGGGGATACTTCAGGTGTCCCGCTGTCTCCGCAGCCGGTGGGCTGGCCGTCCCAACCGGGGCGGCCATCGGCTGTTTCAAGCCGAATTCACGCCGAGCCGTCGTCTGTCGGCTGTTCGATGTCGCCTTGGTCGGCGGCCACTTGCGCCGCGGCGTACTTGACCAGCGCGGCGTACGGGATGAGTCGACGGCCCGCGAGCATCGTCGAGGTCAGCTCTTCGGTCTTGATCAGCTCGTACACGGCGGTGCGGCCGATGCCGAGCAGCGCAGCCGCCTCCTTGACCGGGTGCAGGAGCCGGTTCGGGATGACCATCTGCCGGTTCACCGGGCATCGCCGATGAGGTCGTTGAGGCTCAGGCCGTAGGGCGTACCGAGGCGCATCAAGGTGTTGAGCGACGGCACGGTGCGGCCGTTAAGCGTTCGACTGATCACCCCTGCGGACACGCCGGTAGTGCGGTGGATCGCCTGGCCCGTGTGATCGCCTTGTGCGGCGGCAGCCTCTCGCAGGCGGTCGGTGCGCACGCTGTAGCTGATCAGGGTTGGCATGTTCACCCCCATAGGTAGGACGGCCACCAGGCTGTTTGCGGCCGTGCAATTACCGTAGACGCTAAATAGCTTGCATGCAAGCAAGTAGGCCGAGTCGAGAATGACGTGCATCATGCGAACGTTTGTGCGAACGTGGACATACGCTGCACGGTTGGCCGGGAACCGATGCCGCGCTAGCTTGCATGCATGCAATGTCGATTTAGCTTGCGTGCATGCGGGCTAGCCTGCACACATGCGGAGACACGACCAGGACGACGCGCTAGTCGCGTACGCCCGATGGGTATACGACCGAGCCGTCGAACGCGGCTATGACCTCGACAGTCCACGTGGCGGCGGCCGGAGCCAGCTCGCGGCAGACGCGGGCATGTCCGCGTCCTCCGTCGGCCGTCTACTCAAGGCCGAGACCATGCCCGACCTCGACAGCATGATCAGGCTTGCGAAAGTCCTGAATGTTGAGGTACGGGAAATGCTGATTCGTTCCGGAAAGCTAACGGAAGAAGATCTTCCGCTAACTCCCAGACATCCAACCGCTACGCAGGTATCGTCGGATGACCAAATTCTGACCCCCGAAGAGGCCGTGACTCGCGTGGGTGTGAAGGATGCGCGGGTCCGAGAAATGGCAGCCTGGATGCTCCGGAAACAGCTCAATGAGGAGTCAGTTCCAGGTGGTCAGGGCGACCTTCTTGGGGGCGACGCGGAAGGGTGATCGTGGGACGTATCGGGGTCGCGGCCGGCGTGGTGGTGGCGATGGGTGGATTCGGGCTCGTGATCACGGGCATGGCGAAGGACCAGCACACGATGGGGAGTCTCGGCGTGCTGGTCGGCATCACAGGACTGACGTGGCTCGCGCTGGTCGTGATCCGGGGATGGATCGTCGAACAGCGGGACCGTGAGTTCAAGGCCTATTCGGCGGGCTGGAAGTCGCGCGCCGGACAGGAAGCATCGTCGAAATATATTTCGGCGGAAGATAAAGGCGTACCTAAGCCCAATCCGCCGAACCAGGCAAGCGACACCGGTCGGTAACAGGTCGTCGTTACGGGAAAGAGACCGATTCGGGACATCCCTGGGGGACGCACAATGGCGCGACAATCCGGCCGAACGTCGAATGGCCGGTCATCGATCTATCTCGGTGAGGACGGCCGGTGGCACGGCTGGGTGACCATGGGGGTGAAGGAGAACGGTAAACCCGACCGTCGCCACCGCACCGGCCAGAGTGAGGCGGTGGTGACGGCCAAGGTTCGGGCGCTGGAGGCGCAGCGTGATGCGGGGACGGTGCCCAAGACGGGCAAGGCATTGACGGTCGAGGCGTGGATGGTGCTGTGGATCACGACGATCGCTCCGCGGTCCGTTGAGCAGTCGACCCTGGACAGTACCTATCGACCCAAGGTCATGAACTGGATCGTGCCGCGGCTCGGCAGGCACCGGCTGGATCGCCTCCAGCCTGAGCATTTGGACGCCTTCTACATCTGGCTCGGGCAGCAGGGCCTGTCCAAGAACACGATCGTTCAGATCCACCGCATCCTTTCGCGGGCGCTGAAGATCGCCGTCCGCCGCGGCGCGGTCGGTCGCAACGTTGCTGCCCTGGTCGATGCTCCGTCAGGTGAGGAAGTGGAGATCGAGCCGCTGAGCCGGGAAGAGGCCCGGCGCGTGCTCGGCGTGGCCGACGCTCGACGCAACGGGGCCAGGTGGTCCGTTGGACTGGCGCTCGGCCTGCGACAGTGCGAGGTGCTCGGGATGCGGTGGGAGTACATCGACCTCGACGCTCGGCAAATGCATGTCTGGTGGCAGATCAAGCGAACCCGGTTCAGCCACGGGTGCGAGGACCCGCGGACATGCGGAACGCGCTACCACCGCGCCGGATGCGCCGACAACTGCACCAAGCACACGAAGTGCCCGCCGGCGTGCACGCCGACGTGTACGGCTCACGCTCGCGAATGCCCGGATCGCGTCGGCGGTGGCTGGCACTTCGCGCGACGCAAGGGCAAGGGCAAGCGCGGCGGCAACCTGACGCTGACCCTCCCGCCGGCGCTCGTACAGCGGTTGCGAACGCACAAGGCGGCGCAGTCCCGCGAGAAGCTCGCCGCTGGCGACCGGTGGACCGACCTGGACCTGGTCTTTGCGGGGCCCACCGGTCAACCGATCGAACCTCACACCGACTGGGAGGAGTGGAGGGACCTGCTTCAGGAGGTCGGCATCGCTCACGTGCGCGTGCACGACGGCCGACACACCGCGGCAACGCTGCTCGTCGAGCAGGGCGCCGGCGCGGAGGTGGTCCAGGAGGTGCTCGGCCTCTCCTCGATCACCATCGCCCGCCGATACATGCACATCTCGTCGAGCCTGGCGGCCAAGGCGACGGACCGCGTCGGTACGGCCCTCTGGGGGTAACTGCAACCACGGCTGCAACCAGAAACGACCAGGGCATCCCTTGATGATCAAGGGATGCCCTGGTCGTTGCGGGTGGGCCGTCAGGGGATCGAACCCTGAACCCGCGGATTAAAAGTCCGCTGCTCTGCCAATTGAGCTAACGGCCCGGTTGGGTGCTTGCGGTGTGATCCGCATTTGCCCACCGGCAGAGTACCGGTATCGGATCGAACATGCGGCGAGTATCCCCGGACACGCCGTGACCTGCGGGGATGTAGCGCGAGGGGTCGGGATGCCCGGTCGTCGGTGGGTCGGCTCGATCGAACGGGTCGAAGCGCCCGGCCGTCCGAACCCCTCCGGAACGGAAGGCACTGGATATGGCCGTCAAGCCCGTCGCCCGGATTCTGATCCTGGACTCGGCGCCCGGTGAGTTCGTCGCAGACGAGTTGGAGCCGTTGTTGCGGGCGGGTTTCGAGGTGACGCTCAACCTGTGGCGCCTGGCCGACCGGGACGAGATTCGGAGACGGTGGGCGGGGCTGGTCGGGTTTCTGGATGTGGATGGGTTCGACGAGGGGCGGGTTGTCGATGCCGTCGTCGGGGACGGCGTCGGCTTCGATGTGATCAAGACCAGGGCGAATCTGCCGCTGCGGGAGCCGCTCCTGCGGGCCGCAACGGGACCGGGGCTGGATCGGCGGCTTCGGGTGATCGGGCAGGTGGGGGCCGGTACCGACAACATCGACAAGCACGCCGCCGGGGAGAGGGGCGTCGTGGTGACCCATACGCCGGGATTGAACGCCGTCGCCGTCGCGGAGCACGCCCTGGCGATGATCCTCGCGCTGACCAGGAACCTCGTCGCCCTCGACCGGGAGGCCCATCGGGCCCGCTGGCGTCCCGCCCGGATGTCGTTCCCGCCGGAACTGGCCGATCTGACGCTCGGGATCGTCGGACCGGGCCGGAGCGGGACGGAACTCGCGTGGCGTGCCCGGGCGCTCGGCATGGGCGTCACCGCCTTCGGATCACCGCGGTTCACCCCTGCCATGGCGCGGGAGGCCGGCATGGGGTTCGCGGCCTCGCTCGACGAACTGCTCGCCGGCGTCGATGTGCTCTCCCTGCACTGCCCGCTCTCCGAGGCGACGAGGGATCTGATCGGGGATCGGGAACTCGGTTTGATGCGCCCGGGGGCGATCCTGGTCAACGTCAGCCGTGGCGGCGTCGTCGACGAGGAGGCGTTGGCGCGGGCGCTCCGTGACGACGCGGCACCCCTGGCGGCTGCCGCGGTCGACGTCTTCGCCCTCGAACACGGCCGGTTCGCCTCACCACTGACGGGTCTCCCCAACGCGGTTCTCACGCCTCATGTCGCGGGCATGACCGGCACCGCGATCAGACGAGCGGCACGCACCCTCTCGGAGAACATCGTCGCGCTGATCGCAGGCCATCCGGAGGAAGTCCCGGTGGCCACGGCCCATCCGGAGGGAGTCCCGGTGGCCACGATCGAAGGATGACGACGTTTGGCCGACGCTCGAGCGCGATCGTCAGGACGCCTTCCGCCCCGCTATCGCCGCGTCGCCGGTGGGCCCGCGCGGCCCTGGTGTCGAGCGCGCTGGTCATGGGGCTCGACGGGGCCGCGATCATCGGGGTCTCGACCGCGGTGATGCGGCACCGGGTGGATCACGACGGCGGCGACGACCCGGTCGAGTCGTACGACCCTCCACCTGGACATCCTCACCTGCGGCCCGCGGCCCGCGGTTCCGACCGGCCCGGTTCAGCGGCCGGCTCCGGCTCACAGGTCGGCGGAGGCCAATCGGGCGTCGGCGTCGGCGCGTGCGTCGTACTCGGCCCGGGCCCGTGCGATCTGTTCCTGGTGCTCCTCGGTCCAGGTGATCAGGGACCGGATCGTGGTGTGCAGCGTCGTGCCCATCGGGGTGAGCGCGTAGTCCACCCGCGGCGGGACCACCGGGTACACGGTGCGCCGCACCAGACCGTCGCGTTCGAGCTGACGCAGTGTCACGGTGAGCATGCGCTGGCTGATCCCGTCGATCGCCCGGCGCAGCTCGGTGAAGCGCAGTGTGCGGCTCTCCAGGATCGCGATCACCAGGAGCGACCACTTGTCGGCGACCCGGTCCAGGATCTGGCGTACCTCGCACCCTTCGCGGACGTCCCACTGATGCGCGTCGTAGTCGTGGTTACTCGTGCAGAGGGTCGGTTCCTTCGAAGTGCCTTCTTCCATGGGAGACGATGCTGCCCAAGGATGGGGGTGGTTACAAGAGGGAACCGGGTTCGTTCGGATAACCGACCTCCCGGAGCCTCGACCCCACCTCACCCGTGTCCAGCGTCCCCAGGGGCTGCCGCATGTCCGCATCCACGTCCTCGTCCACCGCTTCCGCCTCGTCCACTCCCTCCGTCCCACCCGCCTTCCTCCCGGCACCGAGCGAGGCGGGCTCGCCGAGAGCACCGCACACGCCGGCGGAGAACGACGCAGGACGGATGGGTGCCCGCGCGTGGGGCATGTTGATCGTGCTGTGTGGCGCGATCTTCCTGGAGGGCATCGACGTCGCGATGCTCAACGTGGCGCTGCCGACCATCCGCGAGGACCTGGGCATGTCCACCGGTGCGGTCAGCTGGGTGATGAGCGCGTACGTGCTCGCCTACGCCGGTTTCATGCTCCTGGGCGGGCGCACCGCCGATCTGCTCGGCCGGCGGCGGATGTTCCTCTTCTGGTTGACCGTGTTCCTGGTCTTCTCCGGTCTGGGCGGGTTCGCCACCGAGGGCTGGATGCTGATCGTCGCGCGCTTCGTGACCGGCGCCTCGGCCGCCTTCATGACTCCGGCCGGTCTGGCCATCATCACCACGAGCTTCCCCGAGGGGCCGCAGCGCAACCGGGCGCTGCTGTTCTACGCGGGCACCGCGGCGGGTGGCTTCTCACTGGGCCTGGTGATCGGCGGCCTGTTGACCGCGATCGACTGGCGTCTGGTGTTCTTCGTACCGGTCGTGCTGGCCGCGGTGATCCTGGTGGTGGCGTCGGCGCTGATCCCCAAGGACGGCCGACCCGAGCGCAACGGTCAGGGCTTCGACGTCGCGGGCGCGATCAGCGTGACCGGCTCGATGTTGTTGCTGGTGTACGGCGTGGTCCGGCTGGAGCACCCGGCACACGGCTGGGGCTGGACGATCGCGGTCTTCGCGGGCGGGATCGCGCTGCTGGTCGTGTTCGTGGCCGCCGAACGGCGGGCCGGCACGCCGCTGGTGCGGCTCGGCATCCTGCGCTCGGGCGCGCTGGTGCGGGCCAATCTGGGCGCGATGTTGTTCGCGGGCTCGTTCTTCGGGTTCCAGTTCGTCGCGGTGTTCTACCTCCAGGAGGTACGCGGCTGGTCGACCCTGGAGACCAGCTTCGCACTGCTGGCGGTCGGCGTGGACGCGGTGCTCGCGCCGACGGTGACGCCGCGGTTGGTCGATCGGTTCGGCAACCTGCGGGTGATCCTGGGCGGGATGTTGCTGGCCGCGCTGGCGTACGCGCTGTTCCTGTCGATCGACGCGGACACCTCGTACGCGGCGATGTTCCCGACGATGTTGTTGCTCGGGCTCGCCTTCTCGCTGGCGTACGGGCCGCTCACGATCACCGCGACGGACGGCATCGAGGAGGACGAGCAGGGTCTGGCCGGCGGACTGCTGTACACCGCCTTCCAGTTCGGCGCTGCGCTGGGCCTGTCCGCCGTGACGGCGGTGCTGGCCGGCGCGGGCGGCTCGGAACTGGACGGCTTCCGGACGGCGTTGCTCGTGCCGCTGGCGGGCGTGCTGCTGGGCGCGGTGGTCACCACGTTCGGTCTGCGCGGGCGGGCACGGGTGCCGGTCGGCTAGGTCCTGTCCGGCCGCGGGGTTTCGGGCACGGTGCCGCTCGCCGAGCGTACGGATCGGCGAGCGGCACCGCGTCACGCCGACGTGGAGGTCGAGAGCGTGGCGGTGGTGGTGGCGGCGGTCGCGGGTGCGGGTACGTGCCGTGCGGTCACGCCGCCCGCGTGCTTGGACCGGCGCACACCGATCATCAGCACGGTGATCGCGGCTGCCACGAACATCCCCACCCCCGCGATGGTCATGCACAGGTGCAGCGCGTCCGCGAAGCTCTCGCCGACGGCGGACAGTGCCTTTTCGGTGGCCTCGGGGGCCAGGCCCAGATGGCCGGCCGCCGAGACGCCGTCGGCGGAGACCGCCGCGTCGACGTGGTCGCGGTCGGTGGCGGACAGGCCCGAGCCGGCCAGGTGGTCCGGCAGGACCACGACGATCCGGCTGGTCAGCACCGCGCCCAGGACGGCCGGGCCGAGCGCGCCGCCGAGTTGGCGCAGGGTGTTGTTGTCCGCGCTGGCCATGCCCGCCAGGTGGTGCGGCACGCTGGTCACCGCGACCGAGGTGATCGGCGTCATCACGAACGCGAAGCCCACCCCGATCACCGCGAGCGGTCCGACCAGCGCGGCGAATCCGGTGTCCGGTTCCAGGGTGTTCAGGGTCAACATGCCGATGCCGGTGATCACCAGCCCGGCGGTGAGCAGGGCGCCGGAGGCGATCCGGCCCATCAACCGGCCGACGATCGGGCCGATCAGCACGGTGAGCCCGTTGATGAGCAGGAACCGGTAGGCGATCTCGAGTGCGCTCGGCCGCTGGACGTTGCCGAAGAACAGGCTGCGCGAGAAGACGATCCCGACCAGGCCGAACATGGTGAGCATGGTGACCACACCGGCGCCGGTGAACGCGCGCGAGGAGAACAGCCTGAGCGACCACATCGGGGTCGCCGAGCGGTGCTCGATCACGATGAACGCGGCCAGGCCCAGCACCGCGAGCGCGAACGCGGCCAGGACCGGGCCGTCGGTCCAGCCGATCGTGCCGCCCTCGATCACGCCGTAGATCAGGCCGGTGATCGCGATGATCGCGGCGATCTGGCCCGGGACGTCGATCGCCCGGCCGTGCGGCGACCGGGAGTCCTCCAGGAGGATCGCCGCGACCAGGACACCGATCAGGCAGACCAGCACGATCGGCGCGAAGATCCAGCGCCACGAGGCGTGTTCGAGGATGATCCCGCTCAGCAGCGGGCCCAGCGACAGGCCCAGGCCCAGGGACGCGGCCCACGCGGAGATGGCCTTGGCGCGGGCCCGGAAGTCCGGATAGGCGTGGCTGATCAGCGCCAGGCTGGAGGTGAGCAGGGCCGCGCCGCCCGCGCCGGACAGTGCCTGGCCCACCCAGACCTGGGTGACGCTGTGCGCGGTGAGGTTGGTGGCCGAGCCGATCGCGAGCAGGGCGAGGCCGGCCGGGAACGCCTTCTTGCGCCCGTACAGGTCGCCGATCAGGCCGAAGGTCAGGCTCAGTGCCGCCATCGGCAGGATGAAGATGTCGCTGATCCACTGGAGATCGCTGGTGGACGCGTGCAACCCGCGCGCGATGGTGGGCAGGGACACCGCCACCCCGCCGATCGGCACGTACGAGGCGAACACGCCCAGACAGGCGAGCACGACGGTGAGCGCGGGGCGGGCCACGGCCGAGGTCGGCGGCGAACTCGCGGAGGACATGGGCGTGTAGACGGGATCGGCCGGGACCGCCGCGCGGCGGATGTCTCGCGGATCGGTCGGGGCCGACCGGCTCGCGGCGTCACCCGCACCGGGCGTCACCTGGTGTCACCCGGCGTCGGCCGAATCGGGCATGCGCAGCGCGGGAGCCAGCCGTTCCTCGGTGACGGCGATCAGGAACACCGGGATCGTCGCCGCCGCGGCGAGCGCGAACACCAGGAACGCGGCGCGTACCCCGAACCACTGCGCGAGGACGCCGATCAGGCCCGCGCCGACCGGCAGCGCACCCCAGCCGAGCAGCCGGGAGGCACCGCTGTACCGGCCCATCATGTGCTCGGGAACCAGGTTCTGACCGATCAGCCGGTAGTTCACCGACCACAGCGTGCCGCCCATGCCGCCGACGAAGGCCGCGCCGGCCACCGCCCACAGGTCGGTGGTCACCGCCGGCACCGCCATCATCGCCACGGTGCCGATCAGGTCGGCGAGCAGCACCCGACGGTGGCCGATCAGTCGGTTGAGCCGACCGACGAGCACCGCGCCGAGCAGGCCGCCGACGCCCAGCGCGCTCAGCACGACCCCGTACTCGCGGGCGGACAGGTGCATCAGGTCGTGCGCGACCAGCGGCATCAGGGCCAGCCAGGCGCCCCAGCTCGCGAACAGCACGGTGAGGATGAGCGACATCGTGCGCAGCAGGCGATCGCGCCAGAGGAAGCCCAGACCGGCGCCGATCTGCCGACCGATGGACTCGGCGGCGACACCGGCTCCGGGCGTACCGGTCGACGGCTCGCCCGCAGCGTCGTCCGCGCCCGGGTCGGCCCGGCGTACGGCCCGGAAGCGGCCGGTGAGCAGGAGCAGCAGCAGGCTCGCGGCGAGGTAGGCGACCCAGGTCGCACCGAGCGCGAGGCCGGTGCCGGCGGCGAGCAGCAGGCCGCCCACGAACGGTCCGGCGAATTCGTTGGCGGCCGTCTCGACACCGGTGATCAGCGCGTTGGCGCGTTCCCGGTCCGCGCGCGGCACGATCGCCGGGATCAGCGCCGAGGTCGAGGTCAGCGCGATCACCTCGGCCACGCCCAGGACCAGCCCGCCGATCGCGAGCACGGCGACGGTGACCCGGCCGGCGAGCACGATCGTGATCAGCCCGCCGATGGCGAGCAACCGCAGCCCGTCGGCCAGCCACAACAACCTGCGCCGATCGGCGCGGTCCACCAGTACGCCGACGGGCAGCGCGAACAGCAGCCACGGCAGGGTCAGGGTCAGCGAGACCAGGGAGATCAGCGCCGGGGAATCGGTACTGCGGGTGGCCAGCACCGGCAGCGCGATCTTGGTGATCCCGTCCGCCAGGTTGGTGACGAGGGTGAAGGCCAGCAGGACGGCGGTGTTCCGGGTGCCGGGCGGGCTCGGCGCCGGGCTCGGCGCCGGGCTCGGCTCGGGCTTCGGTCGCGGCGTGGGCTTCGGCTCGGGCTCGGGCTTCGCAGGAGCCGGCCGGTTGCGGTCCCGCTCGCGTTTCGGGGCGGTCGGCACGGTTCGGACGTTCTGCGGGGCCATCGCATGTCCTAACTACCCAAAGGCTTTCACCGGTTAGTGCGCCGCGTCGATGGTGACATCGGCACGCACGACACGTCAACCGGTAAACTCGATAGCCGGTTAGCGCGGCGGTAGACTGGTGCCCGGGCCGCACCGAGGTCGCGACGCGCCGCGAACGCGGCCCGGCCCGACCGGACCCGACGCGCACCATGGAGGCCCCGATGCTCGAAGCACCCGCTTCGGCAGTGCTGATCCAGGCATTCGTGAACACTGTCGACGTCGAACTCGGTACGGACGAACTGGTCACGCCGTCCCGACTCGGCGCGTGGCTGGTCGCCTGGGAACTGCTCGACCCCCGTGCCGGGCTCGGCCAGGCGGACCTCGACGCGGCGCTACGACTGCGCGCCGGCCTGCGGGAGAGGCTCGGTGTACCGGTCGGTGACGTGCCCGATCCGCAATCGCTCCGGCAGGCCGACGAGGTGCTGCGCGCCCTGCCGGTGGTGTTCGAGTTGGGCACCGGCGAGCCACCCGGGCGCTTCGTACCGAGTCCGGAACTGCCGCCGGTGGAAGGGGCGTTGGCCCGACTCGCGATCGCCTGGGGCGACCTGGTCGGCACCGGCGAGTCGACCCGGCTCAAACGCTGCCCGGAGCACGCTTGCGCGTGGGTGTTCTGGGACGTGTCCAAGAACCGCAGCCGACGCTGGTGCTCGATGCGCGTCTGCGGAAACCGCACCAAGGCCCGCCGCTACGCGGCCAAGCACGCGCCGTCGCCTCGAAAGCAGGACGCGGTGGACGTGGAGCCGATCGGTCCTGCGGGCTCTTGATCTGAAGTTCGGTTGAAGTTGCAGGCTGGTCCCATGACTACGACCGATGGCAATGGACCGGTACGGGAAGTCGAGATCGCGGCGATCAAGCGGGTGATCGCAACGCTCGAACACGCACATCCGCCCCGACGTCGCGGCGGTCAAGGTGCACGCCCAGTACCTGACGCTCGACGGTCGGCCCACCGGGAACCCGGGCACGCCGCTCTATGTCATGGCGAAGGAGGCGGGACGCCGGCTCTTGGTCGCCTGCCAGAACACGGAGATCCTCGACGTGTGAGCCGAGACGGACCGGCGGTGCGGGTGGCGGTGCGGATGGGCGGGCGTACGGTCGGCCGGTTCGTGTGCTTCACCCGATCGAAGGGCTGAGCGCCTCCGTCGCGGGTGTCGCGTCTTCGGCCGACGCCGAGGCTGTCGCCGATGCCGATGCCGTGATGGTGGCCAGTTCGGCGAGGGCCCGGGCGTCCGGGCTGTGTTCGGGGGCGCAGAAGATGTGGATTTCCAGGCCGGTCTCGCCGGACGGGACGGGTACCCGCAACGTCTCGTAGTCCAGGTGCATCAGGCCGACCCGCGGGTGTCGCACCTGTTTGCGGCCCGCCGAGCACATCAGCACCTTGCCGGTCGCCCAGATCCGCCGGAAGTCGGCGCTGTGCGCGGACAGTTCGGTGATCAGCTCGGCCAGTTCCGGATCGCCCGGGTAGAGCCCGGCGGCGACTCGGAGCTGGCCCACCGCGTCGCCCGCCCGCTCCTCCCACTCGGGGAAGACGACTCGGGAGCCGGGGTCGAGGAAGAAGTACCGGGCGTTGTTCGGATCCCGGCGGCCCGGGTCGGCCAGGCCGCCGACCAGCTCGGCGCCCAGGTCGTTCCAGGCCACCACGTCCAGGCGATGGTTCGTCACGAAGGCCGGCAACCGGGTCATCGAGTCCAGCACCTGTTGCAGCAGCGGGCTGACCCGGGTCGCGGGCGCCGGATCGCGCTTGGCGGCGGTCAGCGTGGTGAGGTGCCGGCGCTCGGCGGCGTCGAGGCCGAGCGCCCTGGCGAGCGCGTCCAGCACCTCGGGGGAGGGCTGGGTGGCCCGGCCCTGTTCGAGCCGGACGTAGTAGTCCACGCTGATCCCGGCGAGCTGGGCCAGCTCCTCGCGACGCAGCCCGCGTACCCGCCGTCGGCCGCCGCCGACGAGTCCGACGTTCTCCGGGGCGATCCGCTCGCGGCGAGCGCGCAGGAAGCCGCCGAGCGCGCGCCGGGTGTCGCCGACGCCGTCGACGGCCCCTGAGGTGCGGTTCTCCATGTCGTCGGTGCGTTCGGTGCGTTCGGTGCGGTTCACGCCGTTCATATGGTCCAGTATGCGTGGCCCTCGCGGCGCCCGGGCGGTGCGTGCGTGGCCCGGCGCACCGGCGCCGCGTCTCGTCCCGTCTGCCGTGCCCTGCCGTCCCGTTCCTGGTCTTCGGAGTACCAGGAACGCCATTCCGCCGGTTGAACCGGGTACTGGCTGCCCCGGCGCGTCCGGGAGAGCGTTGCGTCATGACCGAAACCACGTCGCAGTCGCACCAGCACCAGCAGCAGTCCGGCCGGACCGAGGAGCCGAAGAAGATCCTCGTCGTCAGCGCCCACCCGGAACCCCGGTCGCTCAACGCCGCCTTGGCCGCCTTCGCGGTCGACGAACTGCGCGCCGCGGGCCACGAGGTGCGGGTGTCGGACCTCTACGCGATGAAGTGGAAGGCGAGTGTGGACACCGACGACTTCCCGAGCCGGGACCCGGAACAACGGTTCGCGGTGATGGCCGACTCGGAGCAGGCCACGCTGGCCGGGCGCCTGGCGGCGGACATCGCCGTCGAGCAGGAGAAGGTGCGCTGGTCGGACGCGGTGATCCTGCAGTTCCCGATGTGGTGGTTCTCGGTGCCCGCGATCATGAAGGGCTGGATCGACCGGGTGTTCACCGCCGGATTCGGCTACGGTCCGGCGGTCCCGCCGCCGTACAGCGAAGGCGCGCTGGCCGGGCGGCGTGCGCTGGTGTCGGTGACGGCCGGTGCCCGGGAGTCGGCGTTCTCCGACCGGGGTATCCACGGGCGGTTGGCGGATCTGCTGTACCCGATGCAGCACGGCCTGTTCTGGTTCGCCGGCATGACGCCGCTGGAACCGTTCGCGGTGTTCGGCGCGCACGACGTGTCGGAGGAGCGGTTCGAGGCGGCGAAGCTGGAGTTCGGGCGACGCCTCGAAGGGCTCTTCACCGACGAGCCGGTCGCGTTCCGGTCGCTGGTCGGTGGCGACTACGACCACGACATGCGGCTGCTGCCGGGTGTCGAGGTGCCGGGGACGACCGGGACGGATCTGCACGTCCGGCCCGCGTGACCCGGACGGCCGCCCACGCGGTTACCCGGGTCGACCTCGGCCTGCATGCGACTCCACGCGGCAGGATGAGTGTGATCCGGAAAGTCGGTTGGTCGGTGCCGAGTGCTCGGGATATCGTCGAGGGATGTACTTCCTTCAGTTCTACGGCTGACACCGGCGAGGGCCGTGCCCTCGATCGGCCCGCACCGGGTGGCGCCCGCATCGTGCGCCGACGCCCGGGTGGTCGGGCTGCCGTGTCCACCCGCCGTAGATCCGAAACGAGAACTCCCATGTCACGTCGCCGTGCGCACATCGCGATGATCGGCATCCCCGCCGTCAGCCATGTCCTGCCCAGCCTCGAAGTCATCCGCGAACTGGCCGATCGCGGCCACCGCGTCAGTTACGCCAACGACCCCGCCGTCGCCGAACTGATCGCGCCGACCGGCGCCGAGTTCGTGCCGTACCGCTCCACGCTGCCGGTCGCCGACAACGACTGGCCGGCCGATGCGATCGCCGCGATGGGTGTGTTCCTGGACGACGCGATCCAGGCGCTGCCGCAACTGCGCGCGGCGTACGACCACGACCCGGCGGACCTCTACCTCTACGACATCGGCGCGTACGCCGCCCGCGCGCTGGCCGAGCGTCAGGACCGGCCGATCGTGCAACTGTCGCCGACGTACGTGGCCTGGCGCGGGTACGAGGACGAAGTGCTGCCCGGAATGAAGCAGTTGCCGGGCGCGGACGCGTATTGGGCGCGCTTCGCCGCCTGGCTGGCGGAAGCCGGTGCGACCACCACGGACGTGGACACGTTCGGTGGACGGCCGCGCCGGGTGGTGGCCACCGTCGCGCGCGCGATGCAGCCGAACGCGGAACTCGTGGACCCGGACGTGGTCGACTTCGTCGGCCCGTGCCTGGGCCGCCGTGAGGATCAGGGGGAATGGACCCGCCCGGTCGGCGCGGAGCGGGTGCTGCTGATCTCGCTGGGCTCGGCCTTCACCCGACAGCCGGAGTTCTACCGGCGGTGCCTCGCCGCCTTCGGCGACCTGCCGGGGTGGCACGTGGTGCTCCAGATCGGCCGGCACACCGACCCGGCGGACCTCGGCGTACTCCCGGCCAACGTGGAACTGCACTCCTGGGTGCCGCAGTTGGCCATTCTGCGGCAGGCCGACGCGTTCGTCACGCACGCGGGGATGGGCGGCAGCGGCGAAGGGCTGATCACCGGTGTGCCGATGATCGCCGTACCGCAGGGCGTCGACCAGTTCGGCAACGCGGATCGGCTGGTCGAGCTGGGCGTGGCCCGCCGCCTGGACACCGAGGACGCCACGCCGGAAGCCCTGCGCGGCGCGCTCCTCGCGCTGACCTCGGACCCGGAGGTGGCCGCGCGCTCCGCCGGACTGCGGGCCGATGCCCTCGCGGAGGGCGGTACCCGTCGCGCGGCCGACCTGATCGAGGCCGAACTGGGCTGAATCGGGGCGGCCGGCCGGGCTCAACCCGCCCGGCCGGCCGCCTTGGCCAGGTCCTCCATGGTGAGCTTGATCAGGTCCGCGCCGTACGCCATCGCCTGCCGCATCGGCTCCACGACACCGTCGGGAAGTACGTCGCGGGTCCAACTGAAGACGCAGCGGCCCTCGGCCGTCGGCCGCACCCGCATGGTCGCCCGGTCGTGGGTGGGCGTGACACTGCCGCCGGTCACCGCATAGGTGAAGCTGCGCTCCTCGGCATCGAGCTCGATCAGGCGCTCGCGGGCGGTCATGCCGTTGGCGAAGGTGACGAACCGTGTGCCCGGCTCCTCCAGCCGGCTGTCCACGACGAACCCGGGAGCCATCCGCACCGGCCCCGTCTCGAACTCGCCGATGATCGCCCAGACGTCATCGGCGTCGGCTTCGACGATGCGCTCTTCTTGGATGCGCGTCACGGCAATCCTCCGGTCCGAATCGAAACATCAAAGGCGCGATACACGCCCACACCGAGCCTGCCGCCCACGCGCCCCCGGGTCTTGAACATCCTTGCGCGGACCACGCGGGGTGGCCGGGGGCGATGTGCGGCGGGGCGAGCACGGGCGTGGAGTTCGGGTGAAGGCGGGTCGCGGGTGGAGCGGGCGCCGGCCCGAGCGGGGTGGCGGTGGCGTGCCGTGCGGCCGACGCGGGGGTGCTGTCGGGGGGCGGGCGTAGCGTGGAGGTGTGTTGTCCGTGGTGGATGTTGTCGATCGGCCCGCGTTTGTGGTGAGTGCGGTGCGGTGCCGGAGTGACCATCGGGACTGGACATCGCCCGAGGAGCGTGACGACCACCGGATCGTGCTGGTGCGCAGTGGCCGATTTCGGCGTTGGGTCGACGGTGTCGACGTCGACCTGGATCCGACCGTCGGCTATGTCGGCGTCCCGAAGCAGGAGGAGCGTTTCGCGCACCCCGCCGGTGGCGACGTGTGTACGTCCGTGCGGGTCGCGCCGGAACTGTGGGCGGACGCGGCGGGCGAGCCGGGTCGCGGTCCCGCGTGCTCGGCGCTGTACGTCGACGCGGCGCTCGACCTCGCGCACCGGCGGTGTCTGTCGGCCGCCGAGGACGGCGATGTCGACTACGCGCTGGCCGAACAGGTGCTGACCCTGATTCGGTGCGCGGTCGACCGGATGGCGGCGCGACCGCGTCCGGTCGAGTCGGCGCCCGACGACCGGCGGCTGGTTGCGGCGGCGCGCGAGGCGATCACGACCGGCGACGCCGCCTCCGGCGCGTTGCTCTCGCTGGCCCAGTCGATCGGGGTGTCACCGTTCCGGCTGAGTCGGGTGTTCTCCCGGGAGATGGGTGTTTCGATCACCCGATACCGGAACCGGGTTCGGCTCGGTTCGGTGCTGGATCGGTTGGAGGCCGGTGAGGTCGGCTTGGCCGTACTCGCCGTCGACCTCGGTTTCGCCGACCAGGCGCACCTTTCCCGGACCGTGCGGAAGGAACTCGGGTACACCCCCACCGCGCTCCGGCGATTGCTCGCCCCGGCGGCGCCGGGGGAGGCGCTCACCCGGTGAAGCGGCGGTGTCGCCGGCGGGCACCGATTCGTATGCGCTCGGGGTGTCCCCGCAGTCGGTCGGGCGGGACCGGACGCGGGTGCCGAGGGCGGGTACCCGGCGCGGTTTCCATCCGGTGGAGCACGTGGGGAGGCGATCCGCGCCGCCCGAAGCGCCGAGAGCGCCCGAAGCGCCCCGGGCGTCGGCTTGCCGCCGTGCTCGGGGCGCTTGCTGTCGGGAGGCGTCGGAACGGGTGCGCGGTCAGCCCTTGAGCGCGAGCGCGACCGTGTCCGCGAGCGGCGTGGTCGGGCGACCCAGCAGGCCGGACAGGTCGCCGGTGACGCCGGCGAGCGCGCCGTCGGAGATCTGGACGTCGGCGTCCACGATCAGCTCGACGAGGAACGGCGGGAGGCCGACGCCGTTGAGTATCTCGGTGTACTGCTCGGCCGGCAGGTTCGCGTACGCGATCTCCTTGCCGCTCTGCTTCGCCGCCTCGGCGGCCAGCTCGGCCAGGCTCCAGTTGTGGTCGCCGGTGAGTTCGTACACCTTCCCGGCCTGGTCGTCGCTGCGCAGCACGACGGCCGCGGCCTCGGCGAAGTCGGCGCGCGAGGCGGACGCGATCCGGCCCTCGCCTGCGGAGCCGGCGACCGCGCCGCGCTCGACGGCGCCGGCCAGCGAGCCGGTGTAGTTCTCGGTGTACCAGCCGTTGCGCAGCAGCACGGCGGGCAGGCCGGTGGCCGCGATCCGCGCCTCGGTGTCGCGGTGCACCCGGGACAGGCCCAGCGGGCTCTCGCTCGCGGCGTAGATGGAGGTGTAGATCAACTGTCCGACCCGCGCCTCGGCGGCGGCGGCGACCACGGCGGTGTGCTGGGCGATCCGGTCCGCCTCTGGACCGTTGCTGGACACGAACAGCAGCTTGTCCGCGCCGGTGAAGGCCGGCACGAGGGTCTCCGGCCGTTCGTAGTCGGCCTCGCGCACCTCGACCCCGCGGGTGGCGAGGTCGGCGGCCTTGGCCGGCGTACGTACCGCGGCGACGATCTCCGAGGCGGGGGTGCCGCGCTCCAGCAGGGCGTCGATGACGAGGCGGCCGAACTGCCCGGTGGCTCCGGTGACGACGATCATGGCGAGCTTCCTCTCTTCCGCGCCGAACCCGTCGTCCGGCCGCTGTCCAAACGATTGCACTAACTTTTCGAAAGCGCAAGCGTCAGGAAAGTGCAGCACTTTCGAAAGTGCTGACTCGGAGGTAGCCTCAAAGCATGCAGACGCAGCCGCAGACGCACACGACGAAGGGGGCAGCGATGGAAACCGAGACCGAGACCGGGCCGGACCCGACCCCGGAGTTCGAGTTCGACGTGTTCGCGAAGGCGTGTGTCTCGCGTGCGGCCATGGAGCACATCACCGGCCGCTGGGGCGTGCTGGTCCTGGGCGGGCTGTACGACGGCCCGATGCGCTTCAACGCGCTGCGCCGCAGGGTCGACGGGGTCAGCGAGAAGATGCTGGCGCAGACCTTGCAGGCGCTGGAGCGGGACGGCTTCGTGCTCCGAGAGGTGCACAGCGCGATCCCGCCCCGGGTGGAGTACACGCTCACCGAACTGGGCGCCGCGACGGCGGCCAAGCTGCTCGACCTGATCAAGCACCTGGAGGGCCACATGGCGCAGGTGCTGATCGCGCGCGAGGAGTACGACCGCACGCACACCTGAGCACCCCGCGCCCGGTCGCCGGTCGCCGGTCGCGGAGACGATCGAGGGATCCGCGGACAGAGCCGAGGGTCGGCGGAGACGGCCGAGGGGTCGGGAGCACGAGGGTTACGCTCGTGCTCCCGACCCCTCGGTCGGTCCGGTCCGTTCGGGACCGGCTCAGATGCTCCAGACCCCCGCGCCCAGCATCGACTTGATCTCGCCGGCGAGGCCGCCCTCGGGGTTGACCCGGAAGTCCAGGTTGTAGCGGGTGCGCATGCGCGCGCTCTCCAGGATCAGGTGCACCGGGTTGTCCCCGGGGTGTGAGGAGAGCACCCGCTTGATGTCCTTCACCAGCTTCTCGTTGACCTTGGTGGTGGGCAGCCGCAGGCACACCGGGGCCTTGCCGCCGTGTTCGGCCGAGCCGATGTCGAGCGGGACCAGTTCGGAGCCGAACACGCTCAGCGCGCCGTCGCGTTCGTTGAGCCGGCCCTTGATACTGACCGCGACGTCCTCCTCCAGCGCGTGCGCGACCAGCGTGTACGACTGCGGGAAGAACAACACCTCGATCTCGCCGTCGTGGTCGGCGAGGTTGATCATCGCCCACGGCGAACCGCTCTTGTTGACCTTGCGTTGGATGCCGGTGATCAGGCCCGCCAACTGCACCTGGCCCTCGGTCCGGCCCGAGTTCTTCAGCTCGGTGATCGAGGTGTCGCGGTGTCGGGACAGGATGTGCTCGGCGCCGTCGAGCGGATGCGCGGAGACGTACAGGCCGAGCATCTCGCGCTCGGTGGCCAGTTTGAGCTTGCGCGGCCACTCCTGGTCGGTGAGCGTGAAGTCGAGCCCGACGGCCGGTTCCGCGGTGGCCTCGTCGCCGCCGCCGAACAGGTCGTACTGACCCGCCGCCTCCTGCTTCTTCAGGCCCACCACCGCGTCCAGGGCCTGTTCGTGGACGTCCACCAGGGCCCGGCGGGTGTGCCCGAGGGCGTCGAACGACCCGGCCTTGACCAGTGATTCCACCGCGCGCTTGTTGCACGCGGGCAGGCCGATCTTGGTCAGGAAGTCGGCGAACGAGTTGAACTTCCCCTTGCTCGTACGCGCTTCGACGATGTCGTTGATCACGTTGTCGCCCACGTTGCGGATCGCCCGCAGGCCGAATCGCACGTCGGAGCCGACGGCGGTGAAGTCGGCCACGGACTCGTTGACGTCCGGCGAGAGCACCCGGATGCCGGCCGACCTGGCGTCGGCCAGGTACATGCCCATCTTGTCCTTTTCATCGCCCACCGAGGTGAGCAGCGCGGCCATGTACTCGGCGGGGAAGTTCGCCTTGAGATAGGCCGTTTGGTACGACACCAGGCCGTACGCGGCCGAGTGCGACTTGTTGAACGCGTAGCCGGCGAACGGGACCAGTACGTCCCACACCGCCTGGATCGCCTCGTCGCCGTAGCCGCGTTCGCGACAACCCGCCTGGAACGGGATGAACTCCTTCTCCAGGACTTCCTTCTTCTTCTTGCCCATCGCCCGGCGCAGCAGGTCGGCCTGGCCGAGGCTGTAGCCGGCCAACACCTGCGCGGCACGCTGCACCTGCTCCTGATACACGATCAGACCGTAGGTGGGGCCCAGCACTTCGTTGAGCGGCTTCTCCAACTCCGGGTGAATGGGCGTGATCTCCTGCTGCCCGTTCTTGCGGAGTGCGTAGTTGATGTGCGAGTTCATGCCCATCGGACCGGGCCGGTACAGCGCGGAGACCGCGGAGATGTCCTCGAACTCGGTGGGCTTCATCAGCTTGAGCAGCGCGCGCATGGGGCCGCCATCGAGCTGGAACACGCCCAACGTGTCGCCCCGGGACAGCAGTTCGAACGTGGTCGGGTCGTCGAGCGGGATCTTCTCGATGTCGACGTCGACACCCCGGTTGGCCTTGATGATCTTGATGGCGTGATCGATGATGCCCAGGTTCCGCAGACCCAGGAAGTCCATCTTGACCAGACCCATCGCCTCACACGACGGGTAGTCGAAGCCGGTGATGATCACGCCGTCCTTGTCCCGCCGGTGCAGCGGGATCAGGTCGATCAGCGGCGTCGAGGACAGGATGACCGCGGCGGCGTGCACACCGGTGCCGCGGGTCAGGCCCTCGATGCCGCGCGCGGTGTCGATCACCATCTTCACTTCGGGGTCGGACTCGTACAGCGCGCGGATCTCGCCGGCCTCGGTGTAGCGCGCGTGGTCCTTGTCGAACATGCCCGCCAGCGGCATCGACTTGCCCATGATGTCCGGCGGGTACGCCTTGGTGATGCGGTCGCCGGTGGCGAACGGGAAGCCCAGGATCCGGCTGGAGTCCTTGATCGCGGCCTTGGCCTTGATCGTGCCGAAGGTGTTGACCTGTGCGGTGTAGGCGGAGCCGTACTTCTCGGTGACGTAGCGCACCATCTGGTCGCGCTGGCGGTCGTCGAAGTCGATGTCGACGTCCGGCGGGTTGATGCGCTCGGGGTTGAGGAAGCGCTCGAACAGCAGGTCGTAGTCGAGCGGATTCAGGCCGGTGATGCCGGTGAGGTAGGCGACCATCGATCCGGCCGCCGAGCCGCGGCCGGGGCCGACGGGGATGCCGTTGTCCCGGGCGTACTGGCAGATGTCGGCGACCACGAGGAAGTAGGAGTCGAAGCCCATGGGCGTGATCACGCCCATCTCCAACTCGATCCGGTCCAGCACCTCCTGGCTCGGGTTGTCGCCGAACCGGTGCTTGAGGCCCGCGGCGATCTTCTTGCGCAGGTACGTCGCCTGCGTCTCGCCCTCCGGGACGTCGAACTGCGGCATCCGGTTGACCTCGGCGAACACCTCGTCGTAGGGCAGGATGCGCTCGGCGATCGCGAGGGTGTTGTCGCAGGACTCGGGCACCTCGGCGAACAGCCGGCGCATCTCGTCGGAGGTCTTGATGTAGTAGCCGGTGCCGGCGAACTTGAACCGGTTCGGGTCGGCCTTGTTCTTGCCCACGCCCACACACAGCAGCGAGTCGTGCGCGTCGGCCTGGTCCTCGGTGACGTAGTGCGAGTCGTTGGTGGCCAGGAGCGGGATGCTCAGTTCCTTGGCGATCCGCAGCAGGTCCTGACGCACGGTGCGCTCGATGTCGAGGCCGTGGTCCATCAGTTCCAGGAAGTAGTTCTCCTTGCCGAAGATGTCCTGGTACGCCGAGGCCGCCTTGATCGCCTCGTCGTACTGGCCCAGGCGCAGCCGGGTCTGCACCTCGCCGGACGGGCAGCCGGTGGTGGCGATGATGCCCTCGTGGTGCTGCGCGATCAGCTCGCGGTCCATCCGGGGCTTCATGTAGTAGCCCTCGATGGACGCCAGGCTGGAGAGCCGGAACAGGTTGCGCAGGCCCTGGGCGTTCTCCGCCCACATCGTCATGTGGGTGTACCGGCCGCCACCGGAGACGTCCTTGCCGCCCTCGCCGTCCTCGCTCGGGGCGCGCTTGCCGCCGGGTGCCCAGAACTCGGGGCGGCGGGCGTGCCGGGTGCTGGGGGCGACGTACGCCTCGATGCCGATGATCGGCTTGACGCCGTGCTTCTTGGACGTGCCCTGGAACTCGTAGGCGCCGAACATGTTGCCGTGGTCGCTCATGGCCACCGCCGGCATGCCCTGGCGGGCCACCTCGGCGAACAGCTTGTCGTTCTTCGCCGCTCCGTCCAGCATCGAGTACTCGGTGTGGACATGCAGGTGAACGAACGAGTCAGACACGGTGTGTGAGGCTCCTCGAAGGGGGCGGCGGGGACCATCCACCATAACGCGGCGGAGGCCGGCAACCGGGTGTCCGAGGCGGGTGTCCACGCCTGTCGGCGAAGGCTTTTCCGAGTCGTTTCCGACCCGTATCCGAGTGGCCCCGGAGTGGCCCGCGAAGTGGTCTGTGCGGTGGTTCGGCGGGGTTTGGTGGGGGTTCGCGAAGGGGGTCAGCGGGCGTCGGCGGGCTCCTCGGCGGGAGCGTGGGGGTGCGGGTGGGTGTGCGCTCGGGCGGCTTCGGCGGCGGCGTGTGCGGCGGCTTCGCGGCGGCGTAGCGGGGGGAGGGTGGGCGGTGGTTGGCGGCGCTCGGGGAGCTCGGCGAGCAGCACCTTCGTGGCCTCGGCGATCGCGGCGACGGCGCGCTCGACGGCCTCCTCGGTGCGGGTCGACGTGGTCTGCACGCCACCTACTTTGCGGACGTATTGACGGGCGGCGGCTTCGATCTCCACGTCGGTGGCGGCGGGGTCGAGTCCGCGGAGCGTCGTGATGTTTCGGCACATACCTTTCAGGCTAGGCGGGGTGGCTGACACGCACGCGGCGCACGCGGCGCACGCGGCGCTGCCGTTGCCGGTGGGCGTGGGTTGTGGGGCAGGCGGCCTGCCTTGTCCTCAAGCGCCGGACGGGCTGGGTTGGGTTGCGGCCTGCTTGTCCTCAGGCGCCGGGCGGGCTGGGGTGACTGCCTGTCGTCGTGGGCTTGCCAGCCTGTGGCTTGCTTTGTCCTCAAGCGCCGGACGGGCTGGGGTGGGTTGCGGCCTGCTTGTCCTCAGGCGCCGGGCGGGCTGGGGTGACTGCCTGTCGTCGTGGGCTTGCGGGCCTGCGGCTTGCTTTGTCCTCAAGC
>NZ_JBIWJT010000016.1:124956-260008 GCF_044765325.1 Embleya sp. NPDC127516
CCGGGCGGGCTGGGTTGGGTTGTGGCCTGCTTGTCCTCGGGCGCCGGGCGGGCTGGGTTGGGTTGTGGCCTGCTTGTCCTCGGGCGCCGGGCGGGCTGGGTTGGGTTGTGGCCTGCTTGTCCTCGGGCGCCGGGCGGGCTGGGTTTGGGTTGCGGCCTGCTTGTCCTCGAGTGCAGGGCGGGTTGGGTTGGGTTGTGGGCCGGTTGTCGTCGAGCGCTGGGCGGGTCGGGTGCGGGGTTCGGGTGGGTGTTCGGCGCAGTGGCCGTTGCCTTGGGGGGGTTTGGGCGTTGGGACTTGTGTCGGTCGGGTGTGAGGAGGAGGGCGCATGGGTGCGGTTGGTGCGGAGCCCGGGCGGTTGTTGGTTTCGTCGGGAACGCGTGACCACCGCTACGATCCGGCGACCGCCTGGCGGGTGTACCAGGGCGATGACGGCAGCCTCACGGTCAGCACGGACGCGTGGCAGGAGGAGTCGCACACGCTGATGGCGATCCGTACCGACTGGTACGCCGACGCCGCGGCGGCCTCCGCGGCGGGCGGGATGCCGCCGGACGTGGCCGGCCGGGTCACTCGCGCGCTGGGCACCGAGCCGGTCCCGCCACCGCCGTACCGCGACTTCGCCGAGGCGTTTCGCGCGGGCGTGACGCCGTCCCACCCGGAGCCGGTCGCCGGCTTGGAGTTGGCCGTGCGGCACCGGCCCGCGCAGGACGAGTTCGGTGTGGGCGGCGACTGGTACGACGTGTTCACGCTGGACGACGGCCAGGTCGCGCTGGTGGTCGGCGACGTCCAGGGTCACGGCGCGGGCACGGCGCCGATCATGGCCAGGATCCGCACCCTGCTGCACGCGTACGCGGTGGTCACCCCGGACCCCGGCCGGACGCTCGCCCTGGTGAACGACTTCCTGGACCGGTTCCCCGGCCCGGCCTACGCCACCTGCACGCTGGCCTACCTGGACCCGGCCACCGGCAGCCTCCGGGTCGCGCGTGCCGCGCACCCGCCGCTGCTGCTCGCGGATCCGGCCGGTACGCCGCGGATCGAGGACGTCGAGGGCGGGCTGCCGCTGGGCATGCTGGCCGATCAGGGCTATCCGTACACGACGCTGACCGTGGCCCCGGGGGAGACCCTGGTGCTGGTCACCGACGGGCTCGTCGAGGGACCGCAGTTGTCCTTGGATCGGGGTATGGAACGGCTCGCGCACCGCTTCGAGCGCAGCCGGGGCCTGGATCTGGAGGCGACCGCCGAGCGCCTGTTCGGGCTTGCCGACCTGACCGGTCATCGGGACGACGTGACCTTGTTGTTGGCGCGTACCAAGGCGGTTTGAACGCGCCCCATTTCGCCCGTCGAAACGATCTTGCCCTAAAAGCGCGGCGGTGATTGTCGACCACCCTTCGATTTCGGGCCGGTCGGTGTTTTCCGGTGCGTTCATCGGGGCGCTTCCGCGCGGTCGCAGCAGGGGTGTCGCGGGCCACAAAGGGCCGTTCCGCTGGATCTTCGGCCTTTGCCGCGAGAGGATCTGACTATGCGTCAGCTCGATGTCCCGGGCGGCGCCTGACATCTGACGTGACGTTAGCCACGTGTAAACAAAGTTCCGGCCGACGCTCGCATACTGTCCCGTACGCAGACCTCATACAGGCGTACGCAGCGCTGGTTGAACCAGGCGATTTTGGGAGGCTCCACGTGGAGTTCGGCATCTTCCTGAACGGGTACACCCCCGGTCCGGCCGCTCACGATCGCGCGAGCGAGCACCTCGTGCTCATGCGCGAGATGGAATTGGCCATCAAGGCCGACAAGCACAACTGGAAGTACGCCTGGTTCGGCGAGCACCACGGTCTGGTCGAGTACAGCCACATGTCGGCCCCCGAGGTCGTCATCGGCTACGTCGCGGCGAAGACCGAGCGGATCCACCTGGCGACCGGCATCAACAGCCTGTCGCCGCGCAAGGAGCACCCGGTCCGCTACGCGGAGCGCGCCGCGATGATGGACCACATCACCGAGGGCCGCTTCGAGTGGGGCACCGGTCGTGGTGCGGGTAGCCACGAGATGGCCTCGTTCAACATCATGGACAAGAACTCGACGAAGACCGAGTGGGACGAGGTCGTTCGCGAGATCCCCCGAATGTGGGCGCAGACGGACTACACGTTCGAGGGCGACCACTTCACCGTGCCGACCCCGCACGACATCCACCCGAAGCCGTACGGCGAGTCGCACCCGCCGATCTGGGTCGCCTGCGGCAACCCGGCAACCTTCGGCAAGGCCGGCTCGATGGGCATCGGCGCGATCGCGTTCAACTTCGAACCGGTCCACAACCTCAAGGGCCGCATCGAGGCATACAAGGAAGCCGCCGAGAACCCGGTCGAGATCATCGGCGACTACCAGAACAACAACGTGATGATGACGAACGCCGTCATCTGTCTGTCCGACCGCAAGCGCGCCCGCGAGATCGCGCTCAGCAAGGGTCGCGGCTACCTGGTCACCCTGGTGAACCTGTACCACGACACCATGCCGAAGTCGGCGGACGCGATCACCTGGCCGTCGCCCACGTTCGACCTCTCGATGGGCGGCGACGAGCTGCTCGACGAGCTGATCAAGGGCGGATACATGCTCGTCGGCACCCCCGACGAGGTGTGCGAGCAGGTCGAGGCGTACCAGAACGTGGGCTGTGACCAGCTCGTCTTCGGTATCAACGACGGCATGACGCACGAGGAGAACCTCGAGATGATCGAGCTCTTCGGCGACAAGGTCATCCCCGCGTTCGACAAGGACCCGGAGCACTCGACCACCAAGTACCGCCGTACCGCGGTGCCCAAGTTCGGTCGCTTCCAGGGCGCGGGCCCGGACCCCGACCTCAAGGTCGAGGTGCTCCCGACGAGCGCGGTCCTGCCGCTCCCGTACCCCTCGGCGTAACGCGAGCAGCACGCGGGCGGAACCAGGCGACACGCACCAGGCCATCGGGGCATCCCGGTGGCCTCGTGCGTTTCGGCACCGGGTCGCCACATGCCGCGGCGCACGGGCGGATCAGCGCGCCGGTGGGTCCACCGGGCGGGTTCGCGCCGTGTGAGGTTCGAGCTCCTCGGGCGCGTCGTCGTCGGGACGCCCGTCCCCGTCGTCTCCGGCACGGCGTCGCCTGCGGCGGTTGCGGGCGGCGAGGACGCGGCGGACGACCTCGACCAGCGCGGCGATCACCGCGGCGGTGGCCAGGCCCGCGCCGATGCCCTTGATCGGGCTGTCCTTGAAGGCGGTCCCGCCCCAGAAACCCAGCATCACGCCGTAGATCGCCCAGGTCAGGCCCGCGATCGCGGTGAACACCCGAAATCGCGCGATCGGATACTCGACCATGCCGGCGACCAGCGAGATCGCGGTCCGACCGCCGGGGATGTACCGGCCGACCACGATCATCGCGCCGCCGCGTTCGGCCAACCAGCGTTCCGCCTGCTTGCGGGCCCGTTGGCCGCGCTCGCCGTTCAGCATGTGCCGGTTCGCGAACGGTTCGGCCCACCGGCCGATCGCGTAGGTGATGTTGTCGCCGAGGAAGGCGCCGATCGCGCCGGCCAGGATGAGCAGGAAGAGGTTGGGCGACCAGCCCGTGACGGTGGCGAAAACACCGCACGCGATCAGCGAGCTCTCGCTCGGCAGGATCGGCAACATCGCGTCCAGGAGCGCGGTGAGGAAGACGATCAGGTAGGCCCACGGCGAACCCGCGAAGGACATGATCGGGTCGAACCACGCGTCCACGCGCACTCCCTCCTTGTCGTCCGGTGGCGGTCCGCGACCGGTTGGCCGATGCCTCGCTCGATCGGTCGGTCCGGCCGTCTGTTCGGCGGCTACCCGTCGAACCCGGAAACAAGGCACCGTGCGCCGATCGGTCGAACGTCTGTCAGGCTTGATCCCTTCGGCTCGGCCCCTCGATCGACGCGGGTCGTGCGACGCGAAGCATTCGAAGCAGACGAACAACGCGAGGGACGTGGCATGGACGCCGTTCACGAAGGCCTGGACGCCGTGCGGGCGGAGCTGGTCGGCCTCGATCGCCCCGTGGTGCGCCTGTTGGAGCCGGGTCTGCCGGCAGAGGCGGTCCGTACCCGGGTGGGCGCCGAGGTGCCCGCCGAACTGGTCTCCTGGTTCGGCTGGGCGGACGGCACCCGCGAGGAGCCGGACCAGTTGGTGGACGAGGCGTCGTTCATACCGGGCTACGTGCTGGTCAGCCTGGCCGAGGCGCTGGAGTTTCGCGAGGAGGTCGAGATGGACCAGCCGGAGGGCGTGCAGTGGCTGCCGCTGCTGGTGTCGCCGGCCGCCGACTTCTACGCGGCGGTCTGGGACGGCGCGGACGTCCAGGTGGCGAGCTACGTGCAGGGCGCGGATGAGCCGATGGTGTACGCGTCGATCCCGCTGATGTTGCGCACGGTCACCGAGAGCTTCCGGACCGGGGCCTTCGAGGTGGACGAAGAGGGCTACTTCGACATGCACCCCGAGCTGTGCGACCGGGTCTATGAGGCCCTGAACGGCTGATGCGTGGCACGCGGACGAGGTAATCCTCGTCACGCCACGGCGCACGTACGGGCGCGTACGTCGCTGGGCTACCTTGTCCGCGTGTCTATACCCCGCCGCCGGACCGTCGCGCTCGGCCTCGTTCCGCTGCTGATCGCCGGTCTGGCCTCGTGCGGACTGCTCTCCGACTCCGGCGACTCGTCGGGCAGGACGAAGAACGCCTCGGACGCCGATCCCGTGGTCGGCAGGCCTGACCCCTCGGGGGCTCCGGGCACCGGCTCCGCGCCGCCGCCGGCCGCGGCCGCGCCCGGGACGGAGATCACCGTCGCGCTCGCGGGCGACGTGCACTTCTTCGAACGCACCCAGTCGCGGCTGAACGCCGGCACCGAGGGCGCGCTGGGCCCGATCGGCAAGACGCTCGCGGAGGCCGACCTGGCGATGGTCAACCTGGAGAGCGCGATCACCGAGCGGGGCACGCCGGAGAACAAGACGTACCACTTCCGGGCCCCGGCCAAGGCGCTGACCGAGCTCCAGTCGACCGGCATAGACGTGGTCAGCATGGCCAACAACCACGCCGTGGACTACGGCAAGGTCGGCCTGGAGGACTCGATCGCCGCGGTGCGGAACCCGCCGATCGGCGTGGTCGGCATCGGCAAGGACGCCGAGCAGGCGTACCGCCCGTTCGTCAAGAACGTGAAGGGCGTCAAGGTCGCGTTCCTGGCCGCGAGCCAGGTGCAGGACATCACCAACCAGCTCTACCAGGCGGGCAACGCCAAGCCCGGGATAGCCACCGCGTTGCAGACCGACCGCCTGGTGCGCGCGGTGCGGGAGGCGAAGGCACAGGCGGACGTGGTGATCGTGTACATGCACTGGGGCATCGAGGGCGACAAGTGCCCGAGCGCGGACCAGAAGAGCGTGACGCGCAAGCTCGCGGACGCGGGCGCGGCGGCGGTGTTGGGCACGCACGCGCACGTGATGCAGGGCGCGGGCTGGCTGGGTGACACGTATGTGGGCTACGGCTACGGCAACTTCCTGTGGTACGGCACGTCGCCGTACCCGAACTCGAACGACACCGGCGTGGCGACCCTGACCATCAAGGACGGCAAGGTCGTCGGCGAGAAGTTCACCCCGGCCTCGATCGACAAGCGCGGCGTGCCGATGCCGGTGACCGGTGCCGAGTCCAGGCGCATCCTGGACCGCCGGGAGACGTTGCGGCCGTGCACGGGGTTGACCGCGGCGCCGAAGAAGTAGCGCGGGACTCGGGCGTTCCGCGGGCGTGCGGGGCGATGTCGGCCGGCTCGGGACCGGGTCGAGATCGCGGGGGTGTGGGTAGATTGCCGGGCATGTTCCTCCTCTGTGCGTAGGACCGCTCCGGCCGAGCCGCCGTCGACGGGGTCGGTCGTTCGAGCGCCCACGCAGGTTGTCGGTGCGGCCGGGTCGTGCCGACTTCGCGGAGGAATCCCGACACCGTGGCTGACGAGCCCGCTTTCGTTCGTGCCGACGCGCGTCCCGCGCTGGTTCCCTCCTATGCCGCCGTGCTGCGGATCCCTTTCGTGGCGCCGACGATCACCACCGCCTACCTGTCGGCCGACGCGTGCGCGACCGCGAACTCCCGGACCAGGGTGGGCGCGTGGGTCAACACCGCACTCAACGCGGGCGCCTCGACCGGCACCGCGACCACGGGCCTCCTGATCGGCCGGGTGCCACTACCGTTGATCTTCACGGTGGCGGCCCTCCCGACGCTGTTCGCCGCCGCGACGATCGTCATCGCGCCTGCCTCGCCGGAGTCGTGATGTTTCGTCGGACCACGGCTTCAGTGCGCGGGGTCGCCGAACTCGGCCCACCAGGACTCGAACGGCACGGCCTCGGCGAGCGCGAGATCACGGAGACGGCAGAACTCCCCCGACCAGTCGAGCGGCAACACATCGGCTGCGAGGAAGGCTCCGTCCTCGTCGTAGTTCATCACCGCGGTGGTGGTCGAGTCGAAGAGCCAGAAGTCCGGCACTCCTTCGAGGGGATTCGCGCGTTCGGTGACGTCGAGGATGAAGAATTCCTCACCGGCCGTCATGTTTTTGCGGTATCCCCAGCCCAGTTCGAAGCGGAGATAGGGGCTGAGCGGGCGAGTGAGCACGTGCACCCGATGCACGCGGCGGCCTGCCGCCGTGTGCGTACGAAGTTTCGCGAGCCAGGGGGCGTTGTAGTCGGCGGGCTGCGGTTTTCCGGCGAGGAACGCTTGGTAGGCGTCGACATTGCCGGACCGGCCGTAGTCGTCGAGGGTCTCCAATCGGAACGCGTCGGTGTCGAACGAGTCGAAGAGCTCCGCGAATCCGCTGTGCGGGTCGGGCATCGTGCGCCTCCGGGGGATCGGATGCTTGCGTGGTCCGCATTCTCGCCGCGAGGCTCGCCCCCGGGAGCGAAAGCGGCAAGGCGCGGTCTTGCTCACAGCGTCCAGGACAGGGCTTCGACACCCTGCATGGTCGGAAGCCCACCGGAGGTGGGGTCGGGGATCCGGGCTTCCTGGGAGCCGTCGGCGGAGACGGTCCAGCCGAACGCCTCCACGCTCGGCCGGCCGGCCGCGCACCAGCGGGCCCACGCCGCCTCGATCTCGTTCCACAGGTGGCGCGGTCCGTGTCGACGCACGGTGAAGGCGTCGAGTCGCCGGCCGTCGTAGTCGACGCTCGCCCACGAGGTGCCGGCCTCGTCGCCCACCCACAGGCGGGTGTGTACGCCCTCGACGTCGGGGTCGTCGTCCCAGTGCTGCCAGACGCCGGGCACCATCAGGCCGATCGCGAACTCGGCGACGGGGTCGCCGCCGGCCACGTCCCAGGGTGACAGCGTGGTGCCGCTCGACGCGGGGACCTGGTCCGAGAGGACGACCTGGCGGATGTCGGTGATCCGGGAGCGGTGTCCGCGCAGGTGCATGAACGCTCCGCCCGCGCGGAAGCGGCCGTGTGCTCGGCCCAGGTCGTCGACGGTGGCCACGAGGGTGCCGTTGGCGGTCCAGGCGGTCGCCCACGGCGTGACGATCACGGCTCCGGGCCGGCACTGCCGAATCCAGGCCGGCGGGAGGTGGGTCACCGCCGCACCCGACAGGACCCGGTCGTAGGGGGCGCCGGTGGCCCAGCCATCGGCACCGTCTCCCCAGACGACGGTGGGATGCCACCCGAGCGCGGCCAGGCGGGTGCGTGCGGCGCGGGCGAGCGCCGCATCCACCTCGATGGTCACCACGTGTCGGTCGCCCAGCCGATACGCGAGCAGTCCGGCGCTCCAACCGGTCCCGGTGCCGATCTCCAGGACGCGGTGCCCTTCGGTGACTTCGAGGGCCAACAGATGCGCCGCCACGATCGAGGGTTGCGACGCGGAAGAGGACGGCCACTCCGGCCCGCCCGGTCTCGGCGCGCCACCGTCGCACACCTGCACGACCACCGGCTCGTTCGCGTACGCGGCCGACCACCAGCGTCGGGGGTCCTCGTCACGCTCGCAGCGCTCGTGTCGATCGCCGTCCGGCCGACGCAACCACACCGCCTGGGGCAGGAACGCATGGCGCGGGATGCCCACGAAGGCGTCCCGCCACCCTTGGGGCAAGTCACCGACCGACTCCTCGATCAGGCGGAGCAGACCCAGTCGGGCCTCCTGCGTCCCCTCTGCGCCCACGGACACCCGCCTCACCGCCCCTTCGGCGTGCCGGGACGAGCGGGCTTGTCCGGTGGAATGGGTGGCGGAACCGGCTTCTGCGGCTTGTGTCCGTCATCGGTTGCGGGGTCGCGGTGCTTTCCCATGGATATCTCCTCGATAAAGTTCGAAGTCGCTTTCCATGGATACTCGGGCCTGCTGTCGGATGTCCAATTTCAGTCACGTTCCTGCATTGATTGCGTCCGGAAGGATGCGGCCCAGGATTCGATTTCCGCCCGCGCCTCGTCACCGGAAAGCGCGAGACCGGTGAAGTACTCGAACAGGCTTCGGTGATATGAGACGTCCTTCGGGTCACGGAAGACCAGTTGTCCGCTGAACAACTCGACAGTCACCAGGTGGTCGCCATAGACGACGAACGTATTGAACGGAGCATCCGCCAGTCGGCGACAGAGCGGTAATATATGCACGTGGACCTGTGGGAGTCTCGATACGGCAACAAGGTGATCCAGTTGTAGCGCCATTGCCGATGCTTGGCACAGTTGCCAGCGGATCGCCGACTCCGTCAAAAGGAAGTCGAATCGTTTCCGACGATCATGCAGTACCGATTGTCGTTCGAGCTTTATGGCCATCATCCGTGCCGTGTCACCGGCCGCGGGGTCGACGGCCGGTGCCAGGGCCTGCCGCATGTACTCCGGCGTCTGGAGCAGGCCCGTGATCATCACCGGCAGGAAATGTCGGATGTGATCGGCGCCGGCCTCGAGCGCCGCCAGCTCGCGTTGGCGGTGATGGAGACCACGCCGGACCGACGTGCGGACGTCTTCGTACTCGGTATTGGCAACTTCCGCCAGGCGGGTGATCTCGTCTGCGGTTGCGGTATCCACGTCGAGGGCTTCCAGTATCTGCCGCACGTCGAGGATGGACGGCAGAGTCCGTCCGGTTTCGATCCGGGAGATCTTGCTCTGCGACATGGCGCATCGAACGGCCAAGCGCTCGCCGGAGAGACCGCTTGCGTTCCGCAGGGCACGCAGGGCCGAGGCCAGGCGCAGTCGGTCCCGGCCCGCCTGTCGCGGGTCGAAGGTCAATCCGGGAGATATTCCGAGAGGGGGACGGACAGGGCGATTGCCGTTTCCTTCGCCCGGCGATACCAGGCGAGATCCGGAGACTCCAGCAGAATGCGAGCGATTTGAGCGCCGTGTTCGTCGTATCGCATCTCTACGACTTTCGAGTTGTCGAGCATCCAGAAATCCGAAGGCAGTGACGGGACGTCCTGAAGGCGCGTCGTGTCGAGAATTCTGACGTCTTCACCGGCCGCGACGTTGTAGCGATACGCCGCGAACTCGTATCGAAGATAATTGGACAGGGGCGGTGTGACGACGTGGACCCGTCGAATCCGGCGGCCGCCCCTCCGGTAGTGGGCGAGCTTCAAAAGCCACGGATCATCTTCGGGAAGAACCAGACGGCCGGTGGCCAGGAAATCGGAGTATTCCTGCTCTTCGTCGACCATGGAATATACGGACAGCGTCTCCAGTCTGAACGCTTCGTGTGCGAACGAGTCGAAGAACGCGGTCCAGCGCTCACCAGCCAAGTGCACGCGCGGCCTCCCGGAGCACCTCTTCCGGCAGCGAGACGACTGCCTCCCCCTCGGGCGTTCGGTGATCCACGAGGAAGCCTTGAACGGCGATCGTGCCGTTCAGGTCGGTGGTGAAGACAGTCGGGCAGTCGTTCGACCGACATTCCGGATTCCCGCCCGCGACGCGCGACAGCTTCATGTTTCGCCCTCCGTGTTCGTTCGACTACCTATGGGGACGCTAGGAGATGGCGACGAGCCGGGGCAAGGGCTACCCGCGTTGCTGCATAAAACGGGTGCGGGGACGTGGCCTGTGCCGAGGGCGTCGGGTCAGCGTTCGGCGAGGCGGGCCAAGGGGTTGCCGGTGAGGCGGTAGCCGAGCCATTCGCGTTCGGGGAGGGCGCCCAGGGAGTCGTAGAAGCCGATACTGGGCTCGTTCCAGTCCAGGACCGCCCATTGGAGGCGCGCGTAGCCGCGGGAGACGCAAATGGCGGCGAGGCGCTTGAGCAGCGCCGTGCCGTGGCCGCCGCCGCGGGCCTGGGGGCGGACGTACAGGTCCTCGAGGTAGATGCCCGGTACGCCCTCCCAGGTCGAGAACGTCGTGAACCACAGGGCGTAGCCGACCACCTCGCCGCTTTCCTCGTCCTCGGCGACGTGTGCGAAGGCCGCCGGGTTCGGGCCGAAGAGGGCCGTGTGCAGTTGGGCCTGCGTCGACTTGACCTCGTGCAGCAACTTCTCGTAGTCGGCGAGTTCGCGGACGAGGGTGTGGATGGCGGGGACGTCTGCTGCGGTGGCTTCGCGGATCATGGTTCGAAGCTATCGCGACCCCACCGGTCGGCTCGGCGGATTTTGCGCCCGCGTTTTTATGCCGTGGGTGCCACATACATGTAGGACTTCTCCTCGCTGCGCGAGGAGATCCGCCACTCGCCGGCCACGCGTGTGAACGTGTCGATGTACCACAGGCCGCAGAACATCACCGGGCCCGGCGTCTCGTCGTCCTCGCCCTTGAAGACCATCGGGTTGTGACACATCGTGCGGCCCGTGGCGGTGTCGCCGTCGACGGTGATCGACGAGTTCGATATCAGGTGCTGGTAGGCGCCGAAGCCCGGCATCACCGAGGCCAGGAACTCCTTCGTCTCCTTCAGGCCGCCCTTGGAGCCGCCCATCGCCGAGTAGTCGATCAGGGCGTCGGCGGTGAAGACCGTGTCCAGGGCGTCCCAGTCGCCGGTGTCCACGGCGTGCGAGTAACGGACCATCAGGTCCTGGATCTCCATCCGGTCCGAGATCTCCTGAAGCGTCAGCATGTGCGTGCCCACCCTCTCCGGCCCTGCGGCGTCGTTCCGTGATCACGGGTCGATCCGAGGGGCCAACTTGACACGAACAAGCACATGGCGAAAGGGGCACCGCCTCGGCGGGACGGTGAAAAGTCCGATCCTGGGGTTAGTACGAAGAATGCTCGGGGGACCGGCCCCGCTATCGGTATCCGGGCCGTCGCCGGCGACAGCCGCCGAACCCGAGGGAGACATCGTGGGCAGGACGACGCGGCGACGGGTCACGGTCGCGCTGACGGCCGCCGTGATCGCCCTGGGCGGGCTGGGCGCGTGCAGCGACGACGACGGGTCGAAGAAGGACTCGTCCCAGGACGGCGCCACCGCCGGCGGCAACGTCGCCTCGGGTTCGGCCGCGCCGAGCAACGCGCTCGCGAACGACCTCCAGGCGAAGTACCAGGAGGTCGTACGCAACGTGCTGCCTTCGGTGGTCCAGATCACCACGCAGACCGGGCTCGGCTCGGGCGTCGTCTACGACGACAAGGGCAACATCGTCACGAACGCCCACGTGGTCGGTCAGGCCACCACCTTCGAGGTCACCCTCCCGAACGCGAGCAAGCCGGTCACCGCCAAGCTGGTCGCCGCGTTCGCCCCCGACGACCTCGCGGTGATCCGCCTGGACAACCCGCCCGGCGACCTCAAGCCCGCCAGGTTCGCCGACTCCGCCAAGCTCCAGGTCGGCCAGATCACCATGGCGATGGGTAACCCGCTCGGCCTGGACTCCAGCGTCACCGAGGGCATCGTCTCGGCCGTCGGGCGCACCGTCAGCGAACCGCAGAGCACCGGCTCGACTGGTGCGACCATCTCCAGCGCGATCCAGACCTCGGCGGCGATCAACCCGGGCAACAGCGGCGGTGCGCTGGTCGATCTGGACAGCCAGGTGATCGGCATCCCGACCCTGGCCGCGACCGACCCGGAGAGCAACGGCGGCGCGGCGCCCGGCATCGGCTTCGCGATCCCGGCCAACACGGTCAAATCGATCGCCGACCAGATCATCCGGAACGGCAAGGTCGACAACTCCGGCAAGGCCGCGCTGGGTGTCACCGTGCGCACCGTGGCGGGCTCCAACGGGCGGGCCGCCGGCGTCGGCGTCGTCTCCGTCCAGGAGGGCGGCGCCGCCCAGGCGGCGGGCATCCGGCAGGGCGACGTGATCACCTCGATCGACGACCAGCCGATCACCGACGTCGCGAGCCTGTCCGAGGCACTGGGCGGCAAACGACCGGGCGACAAGGCCACGGTGAGCCTGGTCCGCGCCGGCGCCGGCGGCCAGGCCACCGTGGAAGCGACCCTGGGCGAACTCAAGAGCTGAGCGGACGGCTTCCCGACCCGAAACGGCCTCCCGGTCCGGGTACGCCCCCGACCCCGACACGCCCCCGACCCGATCCACCGTCCCTCGGCGCAAGGGACGATCTACGCGATACCGTCCCGGTCATGACGATCCCCCAGCCTCCACGCGGGCCCGGGTCGCCGTACGGGGAGCAACCATCCGTCGACGGTGACCCACACCTGTCCTGGCACCAACCGCCCGTGACCGCAGCACCCCTGATCCCCGATCAGGGGCAACCGCCGCTGCCCGGGCCGCCCGCCGCGCACTTCGACCCGACCCGGCCGCCGCCGCCACCGGCACCGGCACCGGCCGCGAGCCCGACCGACTCCGGCGAACTCCCGCTCGCGTCGCGGACCATGCGCCTGATCGCCCGCACCACCGACTACCTGCTCACCACCGCGCTGGTGCTGCCACTGTGGTTCCTGGCCTACCACTACCTCCAGACCAAGGCCACCGACCTGCCCACGAAGGTGGTTCGCGACGCGTTCCTGGACGTCGTGTTCGGTCGTGCCGGCGAAGCCCAACGCGCGCCGCTGGAAGCCGTGGACGGGCTGTGGGGCACCACCAAGACCCTGCTGCTCCTGCTGATCCTGGCGCACCTGCTGGTGCCCACCGTCTACGACTGGTTCATGCACGCCAGGTTCGGCCGCACGCTGGGCAAGATCATGGTGGGCGCGAAGGTGGTGCCGGTGGGCACGTCGGCGCAGGCGGTGCGCGGCAGGGTGCCGGTCGGCGGGTGGCGATCGGCCCGGCGCACCCTGGTGGCCGTGGTGGTGCCGTGGGCCGCGCTGCTGCTCACCTGGTACGAGATCGCGCTGCGCCAGTGGAGCATGGCGGGCCTGTTCGCGCTGATCACCCTGATCGGCTTTTTGGATCCGCTGGCCGTGCTCGGCCCGCGCCGGCGCACGTGGCACGACCGGACCGCCGGCACCGTGGTGGTCAACGTCAAGCTGCTCGCCCGGGGTTGGTCGGCCACCCGCAACGCTTCGGCGGCGATGGCCCAGGGCGCGCGAGAAGCGTCCGGCAGGGTGGCCCAAGGTGCTCGGGGCGCGTCCGGCGCGGTGGTCCAGGGCGCTCTGGGCGCACGTGAGCGGTGGCAGTCGACCAGGGCCCGCTCCGACGATCCGTCGTCCGGCCCCGGCGACTCGGGCCGACCCGGGGCGGGTTGAGGTCCTACCCGCCACGCCGGGCCGGCCGCGGGTCAATCCTGGATCGAGATGGCTCGGGTCGGACAGAGCCGAGCCGCCTCCTCCACCTGCGGCCGCAACCCTTCACCCGGGTTCTCGTTCAGGATGTAGAGGAAGTTGTCATCCCGGACCTCGAACACCTCGGGTGCCTCGGCCATGCAGAGTGCGTTGCTCTTGCACTTGTCGAAGTCGACGACGATCTTCACATTCGGCCCTTCGGTCGTGGAAGCGGTGCGATGCGGCGATACCTCGAAGCGGTGCCGAACGACGGCCTTCCGCGGCGGTGCGACCCGGTGGCCGCGCCGGCCGACACGCGAACCGTCGTCCCGCGCCGGGGCGTTGGCACACCCGGCGCAACCGCTGGCCTATCACGCGACCCCTCGGGTAAGGCGAGCCTTTTCGCCCGAACGGGGAACCAGCCGGTGCCCTGGGGAGGTCACAAGACCGGATGAGAGGATTCCATCCCGGTACGGCCGCAGCCGCGGGCCGGCGAACCAACACGGGAGGCACGTCCATGACGGCCGAGGGCGGCGCCGAGATACGTCCGTTGCGTCCGGGAGACCCACAACACATCGGACCGTTCCGGATCACGGGCAGACTCGGCGCGGGTGGAATGGGCGCGGTGTACGCGGGCCTGGACGGCTACGAACGCCGCGTCGCGGTCAAGGTCGTGCACGCGCAGTACGCCGACGACCCGGAGTTCCGGGCCCGGTTCACGCGCGAGGTCAACCTGCTGCGCGCGATCAAGGGCACGTGTACGACACCGGTGCTCGACGCCGATGTGGACGCCGAGACACCGTGGTTCGCGACCGAGTACGTCCCGGGCCCGACCCTGGACGTGCGGGTCAACCAGGGCGGCCCGATGCGCGGCGACGAGCTGATGGGCCTCGCGGCCGGGCTCGCCGAGGCGCTCGTGGCGCTGCACGACGCCGACGTGATCCACCGCGACCTGAAACCGCAGAACATCATCTGCTCGCCCGCCGGACCGCGCGTGCTCGACCTGGGCATCGCGCGCTCGATGGAGGACAGCGGACTCACCCGCACCGGCATGATGATCGGCTCGCCCGCGTGGATGAGCCCCGAGCGCTTCAAGGGCCACGACAGCACGCCCGCCGCCGACGTGTACGCGTGGGCGATGCTGATCACCTACGCGGCCACCGGGGTGATCCCGTTCGGTACCGGCGCGCCCGAGGTGGTCGCGCTCCGCGTGCTCCAGGAGGAGGCCGACCTGTCCGGTGTGCCGGACGCGTTGCGCCTGATCGTCAAGCGCGCGGCCGACAAGGAACCGCACTACCGGCCGCACGCCCGCGAGTTGCTGGCCTCGGTCACCCATGTGTGGCGCGGCGCGCTCGGCACCGCCGCGGCGCCCTCGCTCGACCCGGTCGCGGACGCGACGTCGCTGATCGGGCAGTTGTGGACCACGCCCGCGTCCGGCGGCCCGTGGCAGGTCCAGCAGAACCAGCAGCAGCAGACGCCGCAGCCTCGGGTGTACGAGCCGCCGCGCGGTCCCGCGCGTTCGGGCGGCACCGCCGCCTTCGGGGCACCCAGCGTGCCGCCACCGCCCGCGCACGGCGGGCCCTCGCACGACCCGTACGGCGCCTCCCCGACGCAACCGCCGCTGTATCGCGACACGCCGACCTCGGGCGCGCACGGAATCCCCTCGCAGCCCTCCGGCCAGTACGGCGCCCCCTCCGGCCAGTACGGTGCCCCATCCGGCCAGTACGGCGCGCCGTCGGGCCAGTTCGGCACCGCCGGCCAGGCGCACGGCACCCATCAGCATCAGGCGCCCGCCAGTGGCGCGTTCACCCCGCCCCCGGCCGGCCGCGGCGCGGACACCCCGCCGCCCATCGGGCGGGCCGCGGCCCGGCAGGGCGCGGCCGGCGGCGGTGCGGGCCGCAAGCGGGTGGTCATCGTGGCCGGCGCCGCGGTGGCGGTGGTCGCGATCGCAGTCGGCGCGGTGTTCGCGTTGCGCGGCGACGACGGGGACAAGACCAAGCCGAAGGCGAACCCGAGCCCGTCCGCCGAGGCGCCCAAACTCACCGGTAAACCCGGCGGCTTCACCCAGGACATCCAGGGGATGAAGTTCGCGGTGCCCGTCACCTGGGAGCTCAAGCAGGTCAGCGACACCGAGGTGTGCGTACTGCCGACCGCGACGCCGGCCGCGCTGCGCACCACGTGCGAGCGTGCCGGGCTGCGGATCTGGGTCGGCAAGAACGACCAGCGCAAGATCGACTTCAAAAATCAGGCGAACTGGACCTTGGGTGCGAAGGCGACCTGCGTGACCCGGGCCGACGACGCGGTGGCACCGACCAGCAAGACGGACGGGAAGAAGTACGCCGAGCCGGGCAAGGGCAGCCTGAAGTACGAGTACGCGTCGTACAGCGTGACCTGCAAGAGCGGCGACTCGTTCCAGCCCCAGTTGTGGTGGTTGCCGCAGTCGATGATCTCGTTCTCCACGGCGGGCCTGTCCCGCGAGTACGACGCGGACCTGAACAAGATCCTGGCGTCCGTGGACGTGACGAGCTACAAGAAACCCAAGGTGTAGCCCGTCACGTCCGGCGGGACGCGGTGGGCTAGAAGTCGGCCGCCGCGGCCACCGGCAGGAACGGGTTCTCCGGTCCGGCCGGGAAGGAGCTCCAGCTCTGCTCCTCGTAGAGGTTCATCAACTCGTGCTCGGACTCCTCGGTGTCCGGCCACTCGGCGTTGACGACCACATGCACCGAGGGCTGGGGATACTGCTCCCACCACTGGACTATGTGGCCCTCGCCGTCCACCGGGACGGGGTGGTGCTCGACCCGGTGGACCATCATGTACGGTCCGCCGGTCCACGGCCCTATGTGCGCGCCCCCCAGCGGGATCGCCGAGACCGAGTCGCCGCCGCGCGGCAGGGCGGGCCCGGCGAAGTCGCCCGAGAGCAACGAGCCCACGTATCCCGTCGGGGGACGGTCCGGTGGGACGTCCTGGTAGAAGTCCACCCGGACCCTGTACCGGATCACTCGCGTCCCCTCCGCTTCGTTTTCGTCTTGGTGGCGTGCTCGCTCGGAGCCCGGCCGGCTTGTTGCGACCGGTAATACGTATACCAGCCGGCGACGGTTCCGTTTCGTCGATCGGGCGGGGGCTGGACTTCCCGGCGGGGCGCGGGCAGGATCACGCGCACCGGAGGCGGCAGGCAGCGCCCGGATCTCTCCGTGCGCCCAGGCTCGCCGGACGAATGCGGGGAGGCACGATGGGCGGCAGCCGGGACGAGGTGGCGGCGGCACTCGCACGGGGCGGGCCGGGCGCGGGCGATGTGGGCGACCGGGTGTGCCGATTCACCGAGTGGACGATGGTCGACGGCGACCTGGTCTGCCGCTACGTCTGGCACAACCTGCCGGATCCCACCGGCGGCGCCACCAGGTACACGGTGCCCGGGACCGAGATCGTGCGCCGGCTCGGCGACGGCGATCGCTTCGAGACGGTGGGCGAGTTCCGCAACGGCGACGACGCCGACGCGATGATCGCGCGCTGGCACGCGGCGGGCGGCCCGGCCGCCGGGCACGACGGAGCCGAATTGCGCGGCATCGTCGGCTGGGCGCCGGAGCCGATGCCGGTGCCGACCCCGCGCGAGGAGATCGAGCGCGCCTTCGGCGACTTCACCGTGCGACTGACCTCGGCCTCGGCCGGCGGCGAATGGGCGCCGGTGGCGGCGGTGTTCACCGACGAGGTGCGGGTGCGCGACCACGTGATCGGCTTCGTCGAGGGCCGGCACGCGTTGAGCGCGTACATCCGCGACGGTGTGCGCCGCTCGCCGTTCACGCGCTACCCGATCCGGCTGCGGATCATCGACGGCAATCGGGTCTCGACGGTGGTACGCGCCGAGGGGCCCGTCGGCAGCCTGGACGTCAACGTGGTGCTGCACTACGCGGGCGAGGGCCGCTGGTCCTATGTGGAGGTCGTGTACAACCCGCAGGAGATCGGTCGTCCCCCGGCCTGACAAGGTGTCGGATATGGACGACGTGCAACGGCTGCTGGCCTACGAAGACATCCGTCAACTCGCCGCGCGTTACGCGCTGGCTCTGGACAGTCGGGACCTGGACGCGCTGTGCGCGCTGTTCGTGCCCGATGTGCGGGTGAGTCGGCAGGAGTCCGGGCGCGCCGCGCTGCGGGCGTCGTTCGCGGCCCAACTGGCCCCGCTGGGGGTGAGCATCCTCAATGTCGGCACACACGTGATCGACCTGTCGGACGCGGATCACGCGACCGGGCACGTGTACTGCAAGGCCGAGATCCAGGAGGGGCCGCGCTGGTTGCACCAGGCGATCCTCTACCGCGACGTGTACGAACGGCGGGACGGCACCTGGTACTTCGCCCGCCGGCGACACGACCTGTGGTACGGCGCGAACGTCGGCGCCAACCCCGTGGGGCTGCCGCCGGCGAACTGGCCCGAGCGTTCCTACGGCTCGGGCACGGTGCCGGCCATCTGGGACACCTGGCGGGAGTTCCATCGATCCTCGGACGAAGGGGACCGATCGGGTTCCGTCCGGGGATGACGGGGCAGGCGAGGAGCAACCGGATACTCGGCGGCAGACTGCCTACTCGGCGGTGGGAAGGTCGGCCATGGCGCGCGACAGGCTTCCGGACGGCGCGAGAAACGCGGCGGCGCGTACCGGTGTGCTCCTGGCGCTCACCATCGTCGCGGCGATGGTGGCGCTGCTCGGCGTCTGGGCGCACACGTGGTTCTGGGTGTGGGCGATGTTGTTCGTCGGCCTGGGCATGCTCGGCATGGCGTGGAGCGCGCTGGAGATCCTGATCGCGCTCCAGGTGGCCGAGGAGCAGCGGGACCGGGACCGGGGCGTCTACCAGGTACGACCGGTCGAGATGCGCCCCCGGCGGCGCACCGGGCGCTGACCCGGCGCCGGAGCGGCCCCCGCCGCGCGATCGCCCCCACGTCGCCCGCCCCACCCGCGGGCCCGCTTCGTCGCGCCCGGCACGGGGCGCGGCACCCCGATCGGCGCCGCGCCGCGCGAGCCGCGAGCGGTCAGGGGACGATGCGCTCCACCGCGGCGGCACCCAGCTCGGCCAGCCGCCGCCGGGCCTCCTCGATGTTCTTCTCGGTCAGGTCCTTGCCCTCCGCGAGCACCAGGTCCTCGGGGTCGACGGGCGTCTCCGCGCCGCTGCGCAGGTCCATCCGCGGTCGGTCGCCCTCGGGGATCTCGTCCACGGGAATCCGCTCGTCACTCATGTCGCCGTCCTTCGCTCGGAAGTGGAGTCGGTGCCCCCGCACCGCACCCGACTACCCGTTGCGACCGGGGTGGGAACCCCGCGGTCGCGCGCCTGCCCGGAGAGCCGCCCGGCGGCCGCGTTCGCCGTGTGCAGCGCGTCGGCGGGCACCCCTTCGGGACTCGCGTCCCGCATGTCCCGTACGTCCGGCCACGTGCGCGCCGCGGCCGACGGGTCGACCGAGTCGGTGCGTACCCACTGAGGAACGGCTCGCGCATGCCCCGCCGGGTGTGCGTGGGCGACCGGAGGCACCCGAAGGCGATCCCGCGAGGGGTCGCCTTTGTGATGAATGCGGGAAATGCGGAACGGATGAAGGCCAATGATGCTCGCATGGCAGGATAAACGCGCCCGATCAGGTCGAATCGGTATTGATTCTCGCCATTTCGAGCAGCCGGGCCGTACTGAAAGCCTTTGCCCACAGGTTTTCCACAGGATGTGGATCTTCCTTGTGGAAGATCAGCGGGCTGCCCGGCTCCGGCTGTGGATAAACGTCTCCAGTTCGAGGTTCTCGGCGTCCGAAAAGACCCGGCGGGGAATGGTCATCGCCTGGGTGGGACCGAACTCGAAGATCCATTGCGCGTCCACCGAGCGCACCTTGCGGAAGGTGTCCCACTCGGTGGCGCTGCGGCTGCCGCCGAGCGTGGTCACGAACTCCTCGTCGGTCAAGGTGACCTCGCACGGCACCCCGTGCATGTGCTTGTTCTGGCGCGCCGCCTGGATCGGTGCCCAGAACCGCAGCGCGAGCATCGCCAGGCCGAAACCCACGAACGCGAGCGGCCACAACACGGTCGTACCGGACAGCAGCGCCTTCGTCACCAGGACGACGCCCAGCACCGAGAGCACCGCCCCGGCCCCGAACAGACCCCGGAAGAGCCCGCGCCGAAAGGCGAGCACGCCCTCCGCGATATCGGCCTCGGTCGGGACGTAGGTGGTCGAGATATGCACCCGGCCATGGTCGCACGCGGTCGACCCGGGCCGGCTACGCCTCCCGGCGCTCCCCGTACGGCGGGCCGTCGGGCGGCGGGTGCGGGGCGTCGCCGGGGCGGGCGTACCAGATGGGCGGGCCCGGCGGCCCGGTCCGGGCGGGCACGGCATCGTCGGCCGACGCCTGTGGCGGACCCCACGGCGAGCCGGGCGGCCCGGTCGGCTCGGCCCGGGCGCCGTCGGCCGCGTGCCGGGGCGGTTGCCACGGCACCGGGGCGCCGTACGACGGCGCGGGTCCCCAGGCGGGGTGCGCGGCCGGATGCCGAGCCGGCGGCACCCACCCGGGCGGCGGCGGTCCGAACGGCGCCGTTCCCGCCGGCGGCCCCCAGCCGATCGGCGCCCCGTACGGGGCCGTTCCGGCCGGAAGTCCGTACGGCGCCACGCCCGGCGGCCCGTACCGCATCGGCCCCGGCGGGCCCCACCCGGGCGGCGGCTTGATGTAGCGCCAGCGCGGCGAGGGCATGGTGTGGTCGATCACGTGTCCCAGGCTCGGCTTCGCGGCCCACAGCCGGTTCAGCAACTCCCGTTCCTGTTGCGGATACTCCGGCGTCGGCCCGCGGCGCGACCGGCCCGCGCGCCGGCGCAGCTCGGCGAGCAGCGTCGCGTCCGCCTGATACGCGCGCAGCCGCGCCACGCCGGCCGGGCCCAGTGTGGTCCGCGCGGTCCGCAGCGCCCGCGAGCGGTCCGCCATCGAGGACAGCAGCAGCGGCTCGTGCGGCCGGAACCAGCCCGCCGCGACATACCCCGGCAACTCGTCCTCGACCGCCCGCAACTGATCGCGGCGCACGATCACCGCGTACCAGACGAGCGCGCCCAGGATCGGCATCATGACCAGGAAGTACACCCCGAGGAAGGCCAGACCCTGGCTGGCCGAGCCGTTCCAGGCCGCGTGCAGGCCGACCGCGCACAGGTACCCGCCGAGCGGGAGCAGGATCCGTGCCTGGCGGGACCGGGCCAACAGCGAGAGGCCGAAGCCGAGGCCGATCATCGAGGTGAACAGGGGATGGGCGAACGGCGACATGATGCCGCGCGCGATGAAGGTCCCCCACGTGGTGCCCAGACCGTTGCCGCTGTCCTCGCTCGCCGCGAACTCGCGGCCGAAGTACAGGATGTTCTCGGTGAACGCGAAGCCCGCCGCGCTGACCGCGGCCGGGATCAGCCCGTCCAACACGCCTTTGAAGCTGCTCCGGATGGTCACGAACAGCAGCAGGACCGCGAGTCCCTTGACGCACTCCTCGACCACCGGCGCCACGATGGTCAGTCCGAGCAGCTCGGCGTCCTCTTCACCCTTGAGGTCCATCAGCTTGTCGAACGACCAACTGTTCGCGAGCAGCGCCACCAGCGCGCCCGCGCACGAGCCCCACGCGAACGCGAAGAGCAGGCTCTTCCACGGCATCGGCCGGACCCGGCCCAGCCACACGATCGCGCTCACCACCAGCGGGGCGGGCACCAGCGCCAGCAGCGCGCCGACCAGCAGTCCCTGCGCGCCGATGGTGTCGCCGAGCATGACCGCGACGGTGACCGCGCAGCCGAGCAACGCGAGGACGAGCACGGATATTCGGGCGGTCTGGTTCGCGGCGAGCGCGCGCAGCCCCGACTTCTCCGTGGGCCCGGGCCGGTACAGGGCGAACTCGTACGCGGCCCGGTCCGGGGGGACCGGACCGGCCGGCGCGTCGGGTCCTCGCTCAGCGTCCATATGGGGTGACGATAACGCCGCGCGGTGCCGCGGCGCCCCTCTCTCGCTTGGCTGTGACTTGGTCGGTATGGGTGCCTTGCCGAGATCGGGCCGGGCCGGCGCGCCTCGGGCGTGGTCGCCTCGGGCCGAGAGCCGGATCAGCGGCGGCGGAACAGCAGATCCGCGACCTCGTGGCCCTTGTCCAGCCCCTGCTGTTCGAAGCGGGTGACCGGTCGCCAACTCGGCCGGGGTGCGTAGCCGTCGACGGTGTTGACCAGTTCGGGCTCGGCGCAGAGCACGTCGAGCATCCATTGCGCGTAGTGCGCCCAGTCCGTCGCGCAGTGCAGCGTCCCGCCCGGGACCAGCCGTGACGCGGCGAGCGCGGCGAAGCCGGGCTGGATCAGCCGGCGCTTGTGGTGGCGGGTCTTGGGCCACGGGTCGGAGAAGAAGACCCGGATGCCCGCCAGGCAGGCCGGCGGCAACATGTCCCGGAGCAGTTCGATCGCGTCGCCGTTGGCCACCCGTATGTTCGTCAGTCCCCGGCGCTCGGCGTCGTGCAACAGGCTGCCCTGGCCCGGGGTGTGCACGTCGATGGCGAGCACGTTGGTGCCCGGATCGGCCTCGGCCATCGCCGCGGTGGTCTCGCCCATGCCGAAGCCGACCTCCAGCACCACCGGACGGTCGTCGCCGAACAACTCGCCCAGGTCCAGCCGCCGGTCCGCGACGTCGAATCCCCACCGCTCCCACAGCCGGTCCAGCGCGTCGCGCTGGGCGAGCGTGACCCGCCCCCGCCGGGGGGTGAAGCTGCGCACGGTCGCGAGGTGTCGGATCGGTCGATCGGTGATCGGGACGCCGGAGGCGGTCGAGGCGCCGGGAAGAGGGGACATAAGACAAGGATTTTACGGCCGAACCTACGATCGGCCGATCGTCGGGGGAACACCGGGCATCGGCGGCGGCGCGCCCGTGGGCCCGGGCACCGTCGACGCGATCGGCGCGGGGCGCTGCCCCGGTGGACCCGGCGGCGGTCCCGGGCGCAACCGGAACACCGCCCAGAACGCCACGGACGCGATCAGGAAGGCGCCGAACAACCACACCGCGCGCAGCCACATCTCCCGGCTCGCGCCCGTGCTCACGCCGGTCGGGTCGAGCAGGGTGAGCAGGAACAGGAACACCGCGACGGCGTACACCGCCGCCCAGCCCCGGCGGCTCCAGCGCCACAGCAGGTGCCCGTCCAGGAAGCGGATCGGCAGCAGGCCGAAGACCAGGCCGATCACCGCGGCGACGTAGGTCTGGGTGAGCACGTTCTCGGCCAGTACCCAGCCGAAGGCCGGCGTCTCGTCGTCGGCCAGTACGTGCTCGACCGGGATCCGCCACACCCACGCGCTCACGCCGAGCCCGGCGAGCGCCCACGCGCCCAACGCGCCGGCCCGCCCGTCCTCGCGCACGGACAACCGGCGCAGCCCGGCGTGCGTGAAGGCCAGGAACAGCCCGTAGAGGTAGCCCGGCACCAGCTGCCCGAGCCGGGACCCGATCCCCAGGAGCAGTGCGACCACCAGGGCGCCGGGGACCAGGTGCGGGAAGGCGCGGATCCGCGAGACGCGTCGGCGGTACGCCTCGGCCACGCCGGAGTAGGCGAGCACGGTGAGCGGGATCGCGATCAGCAGGGACAGCGCGAGCGTGTACGTGCCGGTGTCCAGGGCGACGTTCGGTTCGACCGCGACGGTGCCGAGCGCGGACAGCGCGACGAAGGCGAGTACCTGGAGCCGGGGCGCTCGGGGCATCGAGCGCGGGCGGGCCGCGCCGGGCCGTAGCCGGCGACGGATCCGCAGCCGGTTCTCCTCGACGGTCTTGTTGAACAACTCGGCCGCGAAGCCGATCAGCGGGAGCGCGAGCGCTGTGCCGACACCGGCCGCCGCCAGGGGCGCGGGATGATCGAGCAGATCGTCGGGGGAGGGCAGGCGGCGCGCGGAGTCGGCGCGGTCGGTGGGTCGGCCCGCCTCCGCCGCGGCCTCGGCCGGGCTTCGGGTCGGCAGCACGGTGAGCGCGAGCCGGACGCTGCCGTCCAGGCGCTCGGTGGCGCACGCCGCGGTGAGCTCGGCCGGTCCCTCGGGCAGCCCCGCGGGCACGGTCAGCTCGCCCTCCACCCGGCCGTCCGGGCCGACCGGCACTCGGGCCAGCTCCCGGTCGCCTCGGCGGATCGCCACCTCGGCCGGCGCGCCGTCCAGCCGTGCGGCGCAGCCGGTGAAGCCGGTTCCGCTCGCCCGGATCCGGTCGCCGCCCCCGGCCCGGGTCGTGGAGAGGGTGAACGTGGCGGGTGCGACCGCGAGTTCGGCGCCCAGGACGGTGTCCGCGTCGACGACGCCGAAACCGTCCCGGCCGGCCAGGCAGGACACGGTGAACTTGTGTCCGCCGCGCACGGGCGTCTGCGGGATGCGTACCCGCAGTGCCCGGGGCCCCTCGTACTCGGCCGGGGCGTGGAACGTGGTGACGAAGCGACCGTCCCAGAAGAGCGCGCCGCTGTGCGTCGCGTAGGCCGGGCCGCAGCGCAGATCGGTCCACACGGTGACCGGCGCCTCGGGCACGGCCTCGGCCGGCTCGACCACCAGTCGCCGGCTCGCCAGGGTCGCCGGCGGCGGACCCGGGGCCGGGAAGCCGTTCGGATTGCCGGGTTCGCTCTCCGGATAGGCGAACGTGGCCTGGGCCATCGGCGCGGGGTGGATCACCGAGCCCCGGTTCGTGCACACCGTGCGGAAGCCCTGATCGCCGGTGTAGATCGGCGGGTCCAGGGTGAAGCGCACGGTGAAGCCGTGATCCCGTGCCGGGTCGATCGGGACGTCCGCCGCGATCAGCCGGTCGGCGCCCATCACGTTCGTGCGCAGTCGCGCGTCGTACCCGATCACGTCGACCCGCCCGGTGGCACAGCCGGTGTGCCCGGTGCCCCGAAGCGTCACCACGTCGCCCGGGCGCAGCGGCCCGCCCGGGGAGATCACCAATCGGGCCCCCGGGGCGTCCGCGTGCGCCGGCGGGTAGCCGCCGAGCAGCACGCCCATTACGCCCAGCACGAACGCGGCACCCACGAACAGGATCCGCGGCAAGGCGGATTTCACGGCCACAACAGTCCCCCGATCGCAGGCCCGCGCCCATGATCTCGTGCCGGGTCGGTGGCAGGCGAGCGCACCCGGACCTTCCGCGCACTCGACCCGGGCCGGGGTCAGCGGCCGGCGAGTGCGCCCAGGCGTTCGTCGACCCGGGTGGCGATCTCGTCCCCGATCGGTAGCGAAGCGGTCGCGGCGGGCGAGGGCGCGTTCAGCACGTGGATCGTGCGCGGGCCGCCGGTGATCAGGAAGTCGTCGACCAGATCGCCGTTGGGTCGCACCGCCTGGGCACGCACTCCAGCCGGGGCCCGGACCAGGTCGTTCGCGGTGACCTCGGGCAGCAGCCGCTGCACCTCGCGCACCATCGCGGGCTTGGCCACCGAGCGCAGCAACTCGCCCGCGCCGTAGCGCCAGTGTCGGCGCGCGATGTGCCACATGCCCGGGTAGGCCAGGGTCTCGGCCAACTCGCGCGGCGCGATCCGGGCCCACGAGTAGCCTTCGCGACGCAGCGCCAGGACCGCGTTGGGACCCACGTGCACGTCGCCGTGGATGCCCCGGGTCAGGTGCACGCCCAGGAACGGGAAGGCCGGATCGGGCACCGGGTAGACCAGCCCGCGCACCAACCCGCGTCGTGAGGGCACCAGTTCGTGGTATTCGCCACGGAACGGCACGATCCGCACCGGCGGCGGATCGCCCGCCAGTGCCGCGATCCGGTCGCTGTACAGGCCCGCGCAGTTGACCAGGATTCGCCCGCGCAGCTCGCCGAGCCGGGTCTGGACGACCACCTCGTCCGGATGCACGGCCAGGTCGACCACGCCCGCGCCGGTGCGCAGCGCGACACCGCGTTCGTGCAGCAGCGCGACCAGGGTCCGACACACGTCGGCGTAGTCCACGATGCCCGTGGAGGCCACGTGCAGGCCGCCGACGGACAGGATGTGCGGCTCGCGTTCGCGGACCTGCTCGATGCCCAGTTCGGTGACCGGCACGCCGTTCGCCAGGCCGCGCTCGTACAGCGCGCGCAGGCGCGGGAGTTCGTGCACGCTGGTGGCGACCACGAGCTTGCCGGTGACGTCGTGCGCGATGTCGTGTCGGGCGCAGAAGTCCGTCATCCGGCGAGCGCCCTCGACGGCGAACCGTGCCTTGAGGCTGCCCGGGCGGTAGTAGAGGCCGGAGTGGATCACCCCCGAGTTGCGGCCGGTCTGGTGGGCCGCCCACGAGGTCTCCTTCTCGACCACGGCGACGGTGCGTCCGGGGTCGCGTTCGGTGATCGCGTACGCGGTGGCCAGGCCGACGATCCCGCCGCCGATCACCACCACGTCGTAGGTCAACGTCATGAGAGCACACCTCCGGCCTTCGACCCTAGACGGTGCGGGCCGGGAGGGGGCGTCGGACGGCGGGCGCCGGTCGTGCGCCGGTCGGCTCACCGGCCGCGGCGCCACCTCGCCGGGGACCACCACGCGGTGGACGCGGCCGGCGCCGGGGCGGGGACCGGGTCCTGCCGCACGGGTGGTGCGGGCGCGGGCGCAGGTACGGGCTCGGGCATCGGCGGCGCGGGGATGGGTGCGGGAGCCGGCTCGGGGGTCGGGTCCGGGTGGGCGGCGGGTGCCGGCCAGGGGGCGCCGCCGTGGATCGGTCGGTCGGGCGTGAAGGCGACCGGCAGCGCGGCGAGGGCGCGGATCCAGGGGGAGGATCGCCAGGTGAGCCTGTCCGGGCGGACGGCCAGGCGCAGATCGGGCAGCCGGTCGAGCAGCGTGTCCACGGCGGTCTTGGCGATCAGCCGGGCGTGGTCTCGAGCGGGACACATGTGCGGCCCGCCGCCCCAGGCCAAGTGCGCGCGGTTGCCCGTGAGTTCGGTGCCGGCGGTGCGCACGGCCGGGTCGGCGTTCGCGGCCGCGATGCCCAGCACCAGGAAGTCGCCGCCGCGGATCACGGTGCCGCCGAGCACGGTGTCCTCGGTGGCCCAGCGACCGGCCGCGTTCTGCATCGGCGGGTCCTGCCACAACACCTCGTCCAGCGCTTCGTCGGTGGTGTGCCGGCCGCCGGTGAGGGACGCGTGCAGGTCGTGGTCGGTCAGCAGGATGCGCAGCGCGTTGCCGATCCAGTTGGCGGTGGGCTCGGTCGGGGTGATCACGAGCAGGTCCTCGATCACCTCGGCGTCGGTCAGCCCGGCCGGGTGCGCGATCAGCCAGGACGTGACGTCCGCGCCCGGCGCGGAGCGCTTGGCCGCGACCAGGTCGGTGATCATCGTGTGGAAGGCCAGTTGATGCGCGAGCGCGTCCGGACCGCCGTCGAACATCCCGTTGATCGCCCGGACCAGGTGCGGTCCGTCCGGGGCGGGCATGCCGACCATCCGGCCCATCGCCAACAGGGGCAGCCGTTGCGCGTACTCGGTGAGCAGGTCGGCCTCGCCCCGGGTGACGAACGTGTCGATCAGCGAGTCGGCCATGTGCTCGATCTCGCCCCGCAGGGCCCGCCGGTCGACCCGGCCCAGGCTGTGCGCGACGGCCGTGCTGCGCCTTCGATGCTCGGCCCCGTCGGCGCACAGGACCGACGGGCGATACTCGACCATCGGCGCCAGCGGCCAGTCGTCCGGGACCAGGCCCTTGATCCGGTCGCGCCACAACCGCGAGTCGTGCGAGAACAGGACCGGATCGCGCAGCACGGCCAGCACCTCGTGATAGCCCAGGACCAGCCACGCGCGCACGTCGCCCTCGAGCACGACCGGTGCGACGGGACCGTGCCGTTCGCGCAGTTCCCGGTACAGGCCGGCCGGGTCGGTCTCGAAGCGCGGGCCGGTCAGGGCCGCGTACGGGCAGCCGGATCTCTCGGTCATCTCAGGACACATCCCGCTCCGCCGCTGCCACGGCTGTCGCCGGCGCACATCGGCCCGCCCCCGGTGGGCGACCCGCCCCCTCTACGGCCCGGAACCATATCGTGCCCGCGACCGCTTGCCACGGGTTCGAATCGGACAGGAACGGCCTTTCTCCGTACGGGAATCGATCTTCGCCCCGGGAGGACCGGCCGGACCCGGCGCGCGGCCCGCCCGAACGAACGAGCCGGCCCGCGCGGGAATTGGTCGTGGGCGCGGTCGCGATGGCGTACAGTTGGGGTTACCGACGCGGGGTGGAGCAGCTCGGTAGCTCGCTGGGCTCATAACCCAGAGGTCGCAGGTTCAAATCCTGTCCCCGCTACTTGGATCGCAGGCCCGACATGTACATGTCGGGCCTGCGGCGTTTTCCGGGACGGCGCCGCACGGTTGCCCGCGCCGGTCGGGGGGCGTTCCCGGAGCGGCTCAGACGGTGATTCCGCCGACCAGCCTGGCGCGTTCGGTGAAGTCCTTGACCGCGCGCACGTCGGCGTACGGCTTGAGGCCGACCATCAGATCGTTGAGGTAGGCCGCGTTGCGGGACGAGTGCACCCGGTCGGCGATCTCCAGGGCCTGTCGGCCGGTCGCGCACGCCGCCTCGATCTCGCCCGCGCGCAGCTCGGCCTGGGCGCCCACGGCCAACCGCAATCCGTGCGAACGCTGGAACGCCTCGCCGCGCAGGCCCGCGAGCGCCTGCGCGGTGAAGTAGCGGGTGCGCTCGGGCACGCCGAGGTCGCGGTAGCACTCGGCGCCGTCCGCGCACAGTCGATCCCACGTGAAGAAGTCGATCCACTCCGGGTCGGCGTCGCCCGGGCGGGACCGCTCCAGGTGCGCCTCGGCCGCGTTCAGCGCCCGTCCGCAGCCCGCCGCGTCGCCGGCCCGGGCCTGGGCGCGGGCCTCGACCAGGTGCAGGAAGCCGGTCACCCGCGCGGTCGCGATGCCTTTGTTCCGCTCGATGGCGGCCTGCGCGAGGTCCACCGCGATGTCGGGGTTGCCGCGATAGGTGGCCTGAAGGCTCATCGACGCGAGCACATAGCCGCCCAGCGGTACGTCCGCCGCCGCGCGGGCCAGCCGCAGGGCCTGGATGTAGTAGCGCTGCGCGACCTCGTGTTGGCCGGTGTCGAAGGCCATCCACCCGGCCAGTCGGGAGAGTTCGGCGGTGGCGCCGAACAGCCGGCGGCCCACGTCGTCGTGGTAGCTGCCGCGCAGCAGCGGCGTCGCGTCGCAGCGCAGACACTCCGGCACCATCGACGCCCGCCAGTCGCCGCCGCCGTATTTGCTGTCCCACCGGCGGGCCTCCTCGGCCGCCTCGCGCAGCTTGGTGACGTCGCTGTGGCCGACGTGCGACCCGGTGCCGCGGTGCTCGGCGCGGGCGTCCGCCGGGGTGATCAACCATCGGGCCATCGGGGTGCCGTAGGCGGTGACGGCGAACGTCCCGGCGAGCAACTCGCGTCGATTCACGTGGTCGTGCCTCCACAGGTCGGTGGCGGTGCGAACTGCCTCCCCGACGTCGCGTGGGAAGGCCAGACCGAGATCGGGATCCACCGGCCGGCTGTCGTCCAGGCCGATCTCCTCCAGCGGCACCGGGCGGCCCAGGCGCTCCGCGAGCACGGCCGCGATCAGGTGCGGCACGGGGCCCTGTGGAGTCATCCCCTTGCCGACCCAGCGGGCCACGGAGGTCTTGTCGTAGCGGAGGGACAGGCCGCGCCGCGCGCCCAGATCGTTGACCCGGCGGGCGAGCCCGGCGTTGCTCACCCCGGCGACGCCCAGCAGTTCGCCGAGTCGGCCGTTGGGTCCGCGCTCGCGCGGGGTTCGAGGGCGGGGGTCGACGGCCTCCGGGCCGGTGTGGTCGGGCGCGGGAACGAGACGGACGCGGTCGGAGGGCGCCTGCTCGGCGCCGGCCGGGGAATCGCCGAAGGAGCCGTCGGACCCGGTGCCGACGCCTCCGCTCACCACTCCCGGATCGGAGACCTCCGGGTCACCGTGGCCGGGAGCACAACGCCCCGACTGATCCTGCTTGGGACTGCCGCGCATAGTTTGCCCCCAAAGGCAACCCTCCGTCCGCCTCAGCGTAACCGGACCGGCCACCGTCGGTAAGGGAGATATTCGCCATTCCGGGGTGTCGTGCGACGGGATTTCACGTGTCGTTCGTGGTCGAGCCGCCGCCGGGACAACGCTTGGCCAAGCCGTCACCAAGGCCCGGTCGCAATCATTGACAGAACGTACTTGACGGCGCGTCAGTACCCAGGCACGGTCAAAAGGAACCATGCGCCGGGTGTGTGTCCCCGTGCGCCGTCGGATGCGCTCTACTCAGGCTTGCCTAACCTTGGTTTCATGGAAGTGTCGGAGCACATACGGCCGGTATCCATGGTGGTTCGCGCGGAGCCGTAACCCGAAGGGGGTCGAGATGCGCTGGTTCGCAGGGACGTCCGAGAGTCGGAGCGTGACCCGGCCGACCGGGGCCAGGACGCTGTGGGACGGCTCCGATCCGCTGTGGCTGGTGGGGGATTGGCCCGCGGACGAGGTCCGGGTGGTCAGCCGGGGTGGGATGCGGATGGCGGTGCTCGGGGTGTGCGGCGCCACCGACGCCGAGCTCGAGGTCGGTCTCGCGGTCGCCCGCGGCGGCGCGCTGCGCCACCTGACCGGGTGGGCCGGCAGCTATCACGTCGTGCTGCGTACCGGGCTGCGTACCGTGGTGCTCGGTGATCTCGCGGGCGTACGGCAGGTGTTCCACGCCGAGCCGGCCGACGGCGTGGTCTACGCCTCGCACGCGCTCCCGCTCGCCGACCTGACCAGGGCGGGCCTGGACACCGAGGCGTTCGCGGCCCGACTCGCCTGCCCCGATGTGCCCGAACTGGTTTCCGGACGCTCGATGTTCGTCGGAGTCGGCCGGCTGGAACCAGGCCATGCGCTGGACGTCGCGCACGGTGTGGCGCGGGTCCGGCTGTACGAACAGCACCGCTCCCCGCTCGACTTCCCGGGCGCCGCCGACGCGCTGGGTCGTGCGCTGAACGACGCGGTCGGCCGGCGGGTGGCCGGATCCAAGCGCCCCGGCGCGGATCTGTCCGGTGGACGGGACTCGGCGGTGCTCGCGCTGCTCGGCGCCCGCTCGGTGTCGATGGCCAAGTCGCGGGACCTGCTCGCGGTCACCTGGGCCGAGCCGTGCGCCCCCGGCGACCCGGAGTCCGCCGCGGACATCGTCGCCCGCTCGGCGCGGCTGCGGCACCTGGTGATCCCGGGTGGCGTCGACCACCTGCCCTACACCGGTCTGGAGGACGTGCTCGGCGGCGCGGTGATGCCCGACGAACCGGGCTTCTCGCTGATCGGCATGGCCCGAACCACCCGTACGTTCAACGCCATTCGCGAAGCCGGCATCGACATGCACATCACCGGTTACGGCGGGGACGCGGTGCTGGGCACCCCGCTCGCCTACCTCGCGGACCTGGCGATGGACCGCCGCCGGATGACCACCGCCCGACACGCCCGCACCTGGGCGCGCAATCTGGGCATGAGCGGCCACGAACTCGCGAGCACCGCGAACCGGGTCGCGCGCACCACCTTCCCCCAGGCGCTCGACCAACTCGCCGAGATCTTCGCGGGTTCCGGTCGGGTGGCCCCGGGCCCGGCCGCCGCGATCGCGTGGTGCACCGCGGCCCCGACGGCGGTCTGGACGACGCCGGACATGCGCCGCCGTCTTGCCGTGTCGCTGCGCCGCCTCGCGGGCGAGTCGGTGGTCTCCGCCGGATCCGTTGTCGCCGCGGACCCGGCGGTCCATGGCCGTCCGGGGGACCGCGCCGCATGGGTCGCGGTCCGCCGGGCGGCTGAGCGCCAACGCGCCTGCCAGCAGCTCGCCGAGCGGATCGGGGTGCGGGTCCAGGCGCCGTACCTGGACACCGCCGTGGTGCGGGCGGGGTTGTCCCTGCCGGCCTGGGCGCGCGATCGGGACGACGGGCCCAGGGCGCTGCTCACCGCGGCCGTGCAGGGGTTGTTGCCCCGACACACGCTGGGCGAGGTGCATCGGGCCGACTACACCGAGGCGGAGCGGCGCGGGTTGCGGCTGAACGCGCGCGTGCTGCGCGAGCTGTTCGCCGATCCGCTGCTGGCCGAGCTGGGTGTGCTCGATCCGGTCGAGGTGCGGCACACGCTCGACCGGGCGATCGGCGGCCCGAACCTCGGCAAGGGCGAACCGGTCGTGCGACCCGACGTGCCGCTGGGCGCGCTCGCCGACATCGTCTCGGCCGAACTGTGGCTGCGCGGCGTCTGGGAGGGCCGAGTAATGCGCTGGGACGCAACTCCCAGCTCCGCCCCCGGCATCCGCATGGCCGCCGTCGCCTGACCCCGCACACGCCTTCGCCCGGCTGCGCAAAGGGCGCGGTCGGGCGAGCGCGCAGAGGGCGCGCACGCCTTCGCCCGGCCGCGTGGACGACGGGCCCGCCTTTCGCGGTCGCGCACAGGGCGGGCACGCCTCGCACGGTCACGTGCCCGCCCGCACCCGGATCGCACGCCGTTGACCACAGTCCGCCGCACCCTCGGCGCGGCCACCGAGGGGCGCGGCACCCCGGCCACGCCCGGAGGCCGCCACGCCGGCCCGGGGCCATGGGGCCTCTGGAGCCACCACCGCGCGCTTGTCCGCCCGGCCCGCCATCGATCGGGAGACGGCGCCCAGCCGCGCGGGGTACGTGAATGGCCACCGCCGGGCGGACATGGCCGCCGCCGTCGCCCGACGCGATCGCTTCGGCGTGCCCGCCGGTCGCGGCGCGATGCGGTGGGTCCGGTGCACGGGAGCCCGACCGCCCGGCACAGCGAGCCTGGTGGACATGGCCGCCACCTTCTCCCGACACGAGGTCGGCAGGCCCTTGGCCCACCGCACGGCCCGCCTCGCGGGCCACCGAATCCCACCCGCCGCCCATCCCACCCGCCGCATGGCCGCTCGCGTGTCCGGCGCCGCTCGCTCGCGCGGTGCGCGCCCCTGCCGGCGCCTCACGTCGTGGCTCGCCGCATGGCCCCCACCGCACCGAGCGCGTGTCCGGCGCCGCCCGCTCGCCCGGCGCGCGCCCATGCCGGCGCCTCACGTCGTGGCTCGCCGCATGGCCCCCACCGCACCGCCGGCGTCCTCACTCGCGCCGCCCTTCCCGCTCCCCGCGCGCGTGCCGGGTCCGCCCCCTCAGCATCGCAGTGTTGCTAGAGAGCTAGCCGCTCCCCGCGCGCGTACCGGGTCCGCCCCCGTTCCGCCTCGTGGCTCGCCGCGCCGCAGGCGTCCCCACTTGGGCGGCCCGTCTCGTTCGCCGCGTGGCCGCCCCGTGCCCGGCGTCGCTCGCTCGTCCCATCCGCTCCCATCCGCGCCGCCCGTCGCGTTCGCCGCGCGGTCGCCCCCGCGCCGCAGGCGTCCCCGCTCGCCACGCGGCCGGTCGCGTGCCCGGGCGGTGGGCGTGCGTTGTTTGGGGTGCTTCGGGGGTGAGGGGTTGGTGGGGGATTCGGGGTGGGGGCCTTGATCCGCTTTCGGTGCGGACCTAGCATGCGAGCACGTGGCACCTACCGACCGGTAGGAATGTCCGATCCGGCTCGATCCACCGCGACACCGCAGGGGGAGCACACACATGAGGGACCGCCACCTCGAACCCGAGCACATCGCCTTCCGCGAATCCGCGCGCGAGTTCTTCCAGCGCGAGGTCGTCCCGTTCCACGACCAGTGGGAGAAGGACGGAATCGTGGACCGCTCGGTCTGGCTCAAGGCCGGCAAGCAGGGGCTGCTGGGCATCGACGTGGACGAGCGCTACGGCGGCGGCGGAGTATCCGACTTCCGCTACTTCGCGACGTTGTCCGAGGAGCTGATCCGGGTGGCCGCCTCGGGCGTGGGCTTCGGGCTGCACAACGAGGTGGTCGCGCCGTACCTCAACGACCTGGCCACCGACGAGCAGAAGGAGCGCTGGCTGCCCGGCTTCTGCTCCGGTGAGATCATCACCGCGATCGCGATGACCGAACCCGGCGCGGGCAGCGACCTCCAGGGTGTGCGCACCACCGCGATCCGCGACGGTGACCACTACCTGCTCAACGGCGCGAAGACCTTCATCACCAACGGCATCAACGCCGATCTGGTGATCGTGGTGGCCAAGACCGACCCCACGGCCAAGGGCAGCAAGGGCATCAGCCTGATCGTGGTCGAGCGGGACATGCCGGGCTTCGAGCGCGGGCGCAATCTGGACAAGATCGGGATGAAGGCGCAGGACACCGCCGAACTGTTCTTCGCCGACGTCCGGGTGCCGGTGGCCAACCTGCTCGGCGAGGAGAACCGCGGCTTCTACCACCTGATGAACAACCTGCCGCAGGAGCGCCTGGGCATCGCGAGCGCGGCGGTCGCCGGCGCCGAGACGGTCTTCGCGCACACCCTGGAGTACGTCAAGACCCGTACCGCGTTCGGCCGCCCGATCGGCTCGTTCCAGAACACCAGGTTCGAACTGGCGGAGATGGACACCGAGTTGGACATCGCGCGCACGTATGTCGACGACTGCGTCATGAAGCACATCGCGGGCGAGCTGGACGCGGTCGCGGCCTCGAAGGCCAAGTGGTGGACCACCGACCTGCAAAAGCGCGTGGTCGACCGATGTCTGCAACTGCACGGCGGCTACGGCTACATGCTGGAGTACCCGGTGGCCAAGGCGTTCATCGACACGCGCGTGCAATCGATCTACGGGGGGACGAACGAGATCATGAAGGAAATCATCGGCCGCTCCCTCGGCATCTGAAGCGGAGTGCGAACATGACGCAGAGTCCCCTGGCCGAGGCATTGCGGCCGGAAGCCATCACGGCCTGGCTGGCCGAGCGGACCGAGGTGTGCGCACCGCTCGGCTTCGACCTCGTGCTCGGCGGTCGCTCCAACCTCACCTACGTGGTCTCGGACGCCGACGCGCGCCGCTGGGTGCTGCGTCGGCCCCCGTTGGGGCACGTGCTCGCGACCGCGCACGACATGGGCCGCGAGCACCGGATCCTGGCCGCGCTCGGTTCCGGACGCACCGACGTGCCGGTACCGCCGGTGCTCGGCCTCTGCACGGACGACACGGTCAACGGTGCGCCGTTCTTCGTGATGGACTTCGTCGACGGGCACGTGATCCGCTCCGCCGAGGACGCGACGAAGCTGCTCACGCCGCAGGCCCGACAGCGGGCCGGAGAGCAGCTCGCGGACGTGCTCGCCGCGATCCACGCGGTGGACGTGGACGCGGTGGGCCTGGGCGAACTCGGCCGTCGCGAGGACTACATCGGGCGCCAGTTGCGCCGCTGGCATCGCCAGTGGGAGGCCACCCGGGTGCCCGGGATCGAGGCGATCGACGAGGTGCACGACGCGCTCGCGGCATCCGTACCGCCGCAGCAGGGCGCCACGATCGTGCACGGCGACTTTCGGCTCGACAACGTGATCCTGGGCCCGGACGGCACGGTGCGGGCCGTCCTGGACTGGGAGCTGTGCACGCTCGGCGATCCGCTCGCGGACGTGGGCACCACGCTCATGTACTGGGTCGAGGCGGGCGAGGACGGCGCGTTGTTGCCCGCCGACGGCACCGCGAGCGAGGGCTTCGTCGACCGGGCCGCGTTCGCCGCGCGTTACGCGGCGGCCACCGGTCGGGATCTGTCGCACATCCGCTGGTACCAGGCGTTCGCGTGCTGGCGGCTCGCGTGCATCCTGGCCGGCGTGCTCGATCGCTACACCGCCGGCGCGATGGGCGACCAGGACGCGGCCGGCCGGTTCACCGCCGACGGCCTGCGCGCGCTGGCCGAGCGCGCGCGGGAGATCCTCGCGCACGCCTGACCGCCGTCCGGGTGGCGTTGCCGCGGAAAGGTGAGCGCGCGACATCCGGGTGGTATGGGGCCCTCCACATCCGGATCCGGTGACGAGGAGGGCCCATGGCCGACGCTGAGCCGAAGGGCGTCGTGGTCGGCGTGGACGGGTCGGAGCCCGCCCGGCGGGCGCTGGACTGGGCGATGACCGAGGCCGAGCTGCGCGGCCTGCCGCTGTACGTGGTGACCGCGCAGCCCGCGACCCCCGGGTATGTGCTCCCGGCGCCCGACCCGAACTTCCAGGAGGACCTCGAGCGGGTGCTCGCCGAACTGCGGATCCGTACCGAGACCACGTTCGCCGAGGTGAACGGCGAACGCGAGCGGCCGTTCGGCGGGCGTGCGGAGGTCCAGGTGTACTCGGGGACGGCGACCGAGGTGCTGCTCGGGATGTCCGAGCGGCACGAAATGGTCGTGGTGGGCTCGCGTGGTTCCGGCGGCTTCTCCCGCCTGCTGCTCGGCTCGGTCAGCACGGCGGTGGTGCACCACGCGGCGTGCCCGGTGCTCGTGGTGCGCGGCTGACCGGCGCGAAGCGTGTGAGTGGGCCGGGGAGGGCGAACCCGGGAGACCGGGCTCGGCGCGGTGCGGCTCGGCTCAGGAAAGCGGTGCGGCTCAGCTCAGGAAAAGGGTGTCCAACTCGTCCTGCGTGAACGGCTTCCCGGGCAGCGGGGAGGAGTGTCCCGCGTGCAGGCCGTCGAGCAGGATCTCCAGATACCGTCCGGCGATGGTCAACCGCTGTGGATGCGGAAGCCCGGACGGGGGCAACAGGCACGACATCATCAGCGAGATGTCGGCGTCCGAGACGTCCGCCCTGAGCAACCCGCCGGCCTTGGCCCGATCGACCAATACGCCTACCGCGTCGTTCAGTTCGGCACGTGAGGAACTCATCTCCTCGGTCACCGGAACCCGGCCGCTGAGCGCGGGGAACAGCCGCCCGGCACCCGAGCCGACCGCGCGACGTAAGTAGCGCGCGAGGGCGGACCACGCGTCCGGCTCCTCGTCCAGCGCGTTGATCGCCTCGGCGGTGAGCCGATTGGTCTCGGCGATCATGATCCGCTGGACCAGCGCCTCCTTGCCGGTGAAGCGGCGGTAGATGGTGCCCACCCCGACCCCGGCGCGGCGGGCTATCTCCTCCATCGGAGCGTCGTAGCCCAGCTCGCCGAACACCTCGCGGGCCGCGCGGAGCACCTGTTCCAGATTGCGTCGGGCGTCGGTGCGCAACTGCGGCGACGGCTCGGCCGGCCGGCTTCGTTGCGGCTTGCGAGCCGGTGGGATCGTCGTCGTGTGCCGACCCCCGATGCCGTCGCCGGTGTCCTGTGTCTTCGTGGTACGCGTACGCGAAGCGCCGCTCATAGCGTCTCCCCCGAAAGGCAAGTGTGTCGATTCCCCCACCAGACCCCGCTTTGCCCAGGGCGTCGAGACTACCCGAACCGACCCCGCCCCAGAAGCGGAATCCGACAGCACGGTTGTGAAGATATCGCTGACCGCTGACGTCTCGTCACCAACCGTGCGGGGCACGCAAACCCGATGAACATCTGTCTGTGGCCGCCGGAAAGGGGCAGAGTGGGACGCATGACGACCTCGACTCGGCCCGAGCGCATCCTGATCGTCGGCGGCGGCTACGTCGGCATGTACACGGCCCTTCGCCTGCAACGGAAACTCAAGGCGGGAGAGGCGACGGTGACCGTCGTCGAACCGCAGTCGTACATGACCTACCAGCCCTTCCTCCCCGAGGCCGCGGCCGGCGCCATCTCGCCGCGGCACGTGGTGGTCCCGCTGCGCTCGGTGCTGCCCAAGTGCCGCATCGTGACCGGGACCGTGGAGCACGTGAACCACGCGAAGCGGACCGCGACCATCGAACTGCTCGGCGGCGAGACCTACGACGCCTCCTACGACCTGCTCGTGGTCGCGCCCGGCTCGGTCGCCCGCACGCTGCCGATACCCGGCCTGGCCGAGTGGGGCATCGGCTTCAAGACCGTGGAGGAGGCCATCGCTCTGCGCAACCACGTGCTCGAGCAGATGGACACCGCCTCCTCGACCCGGGATCCCTCGATCCGCGACCACGCGTTGACCTTCGTCTTCGTCGGGGGCGGCTACGCGGGCGTGGAGGCGCTCGCGGAGCTGGAGGACATGGCCCGCTACGCGTGCCGGTACTACGACAACATCACTCCGGCGGACATGCGCTGGATCCTGGTCGAGGCATCGCCGCGGATCCTGCCCGAGGTGGGCGAGGACATGGGCCGGTACACCGTCGCCGAACTGCGCCGGCGCGGCATCGACGTACGGCTGAACACCCGGCTGGAGTCCGCCCGCGACCGGCACGTGGTGCTCTCGGACGGCACCGAACTCGACGCGAGCACGCTGGTGTGGACGGCGGGCGTCAAGCCCAGCCCGATGTTGATCGCCACCGACCTGCCGCTGGACGACAAGGGCCGGCTCAAGGCGCGCGCGACGCTGGAGGTGGACGGCGTCCCCGGCGTGTGGACGGCGGGCGACTGCGCGGCGGTGCCCGATCTGACCAAGCCGGGCGAGGAGTTCACCGGCCCGAGCGCGCAACACGCGGTGCGCCAGGCGCGTGTGCTCGCCGACAACATCATCGCCACGCTGCGTGAACAGCCGCAGCGGCAGTACCGGCACAAGCACGCCGGTTCGGTGGCCTCGCTGGGCCTGCACAAGGGCGTCGCGCAGGTGTACGGGATCAAGACCAAGGGCCTTCCGGCGTGGTTCATGCACCGCACCTATCACCTCAGCCGGGTGCCCACGCTGAACCGCAAGATGCGGATCATGGCCGAGTGGACGCTGTCCCTGATGTTCCGGCGCGAGATCGTCTCGCTGGGTTCGATCGAACACCCGCGCGCCGAATTCGAGTACGCCACCCGAGGCGACCGCAAGCCCACCAGGTAGGCGTGAACGACCGGCGGGCTCGTAGGCTGCCGTGGTGCCCGAGGGTTGAGTGTCTCGCGACCGGGTCCCGTACATTGCCACAGCGCACTCCTGTGGTACCCCGAACGGGGGCCCGGTCACGGGACGTGATTCCCTCACGGCCGACTTTCGCCCACACTGGTGATGTCACCTGCGGTAAACCTCCATGCGCTTTGCGTGAACGAACTCCCTAGGAAGCGAGCGGTTGAACATCACTCGGTGGGGCGCCCGGCTGGCCGGTGACCGGCGGCGCTCGGTGCCGGCGGCACGCAGCCAGGAATCGAACGACACCTTCCCGTTGCGCGACGTGCTGGCCCACGCGCCCGCGCTGATCGCGGTCACCCGAGGGTCGAACCACGAGCTGTGTTACGTCAACGACGCCTACCGGGCGGTCTTCGGCGCGCGCAGATCGGGCGTTCCGGCCCGGGACGCGTTGCCCGAGTTGGCCGAGCACGGGCTGCTGACGCTGATGGATCAGGTCTACCGGACCGGGCGCGGGCGGACGGTGCGCGCCCGCCGCGTCGACCATCGCGGCGAGACGTATCCCGGCATGCCGGAGAGCGAGCGCAAGCACGGCTACTACACGTTCGTCTGCACGCCGGTACGACCCGAGGCGGCCGGGCGCGGCGGCGACACGCGGGGCGTGCTGGTCTTCGCGGTCGACGTCACCGACCAGGTGCAGGCCACCGACCGGCTGCGGGAGAGCGAGCGGCGGCACCGGCAGGCCGCGGTCACCCTGCAACGCAGCCTGCTGCCGCAGCGGCTGGAGAACCCCGACGACCTGATCGTGGCCGCGAAGTACCTGCCCGGCGGCACGGACGCCGCGGTGGGCGGCGACTGGTACGACGTGATCACCCTGGGCGCGGGCCGCACCGCGCTGGTGATCGGCGACGTGATGGGTCGGGGCGTGCGCGCCGCTGCGGTGATGGGTCAACTGCGCACGGCGGTCCGGGCGTACGCGCGGTTGGACCTGCCGCCGCACGAGATCCTGCAACTGCTCGACGAGACCGCGATGGAGATCGACGCCACCCAGATCGCCACCTGCGCGTACGCGGTCTACGACCCGGGGGAGGGCGTGCTGACCTATTCGACGGCGGGCCACCTTCCGCCGCTGGTCCGCGACGGCGAGGACGTGATCCACAAGCTCGACGACGCGAACGGGCCGCCGCTGGGCACGGGTGCGAGTTGGCCGCACACCTCCGGCCGGATCACCCTGGACCCGGGCTCGACGGTGGTGCTGTACACCGACGGCCTGGTCGAGCGCCGGGGCGAGGACCTGGACGAGGGCATCGACACGCTGGGCGCCGCGCTGTTGTCGTCGGTGGGCGAACCCGAGGCGGTCCGCGACCATCTGATCGCGCACATGCAATTGCCCGAGGAACACGACGACGACATGGCCATGCTCGTGCTGCAACTGCCGCGTCGGGAAGGCGCCCAGGCCCGGCTGTTCCGGACCGCGTCGCTGGACCTGCTCGGCGGCAGCGAGGTGGCCGCGCGTGGCCGGGCGTTCACGTCGGGCGTGCTGGCGAGCTGGCAGGTCGGCGAGGAACTGCGCGAGTTGGGCGTGCTCGCGGTCAGCGAGTTCGTCGCGAACGCGCTCACCCACGGGGCCGCGCCGATGCGGTTGCGCCTTCGGCGCACCGACAAGCGGTTGATCGTCGAGGTCTCGGACGCGGACGATCACGTGCCGCGGCGGAGGCGGGCCGCGGCCGACGACGAGAGTGGGCGTGGGGTGGCGATCGTGGCGACGATCGCGAAGTCGTGGGGGAGTCGGCTCACGGACGAGGGCAAGACGGTCTGGTGCGAGTTCCCGTTGGGGTGATGGGGTTTTTGGCCTCATGCGCCGGCCGGGCTGGGTGGCCTCAAGCGCCGGCCGGGCTGGATTGGTTTTGGCTGACCTTGGGCGGTGGGTTGCTTTGGGGTGGCCTCAAGCGCCGGCCGGGCTGAGTGGCCTCATGCGCCGGCCGGGCTGGATTGGTTTTGGCTGACCTTGGGCGGTGGGTTGCTTTGGGGTGGCCTCAAGCGCCGGCCGGGCTGGGTGGCCTCAAGCGCCGGCCGGGCTGAGTTGGCGTCATGTGCCGGCCGGGGTTGAGGTTGGTGGTCAGGCTGTGAGGGCCTGGGGGGTGGGGTGGGGGGTGGATTCGGCGATTATTGTGCCGTTTTGGGTGGGGTTGAGGGTGTGGCGCATGCGTAGGGCGAGTGCGGTGATCAGGAGTGAGCAGGCCATCAGGGCGGCCAGGTAGGGGCCGTACAGGCCGGCGCCGACCATGACGCCGGCGAAGGCCGGACCCGCTGCCATGGCGAGCTGCTTCACCAGGGACTGGGCCGCGTTGTACTGGCCGAGCAGGTGCGCGGGTGCCAGGTCCGCGACCATCGGCCCCAGCGTCGGCGCGAGCAGCGACTCGCCCACGCCGAGCAGCGCGAACGTGATGATGATGGTGACCGCCGCCGCGACCTTGTCGCCGTGCACCAGGCCGGACACCGCGGTCACGATCCAGGCGAGCAGCCAGACCAGGCCGGTGGCCGCGATCACCGTGCTGCGCCGGCGGCGCTGGGTGATCCGCAGGACGGTGAGCTGACCGAGCACGATCACCGCGGTGTTGGCCGCGAGCGCGACGCCCAGCATGCTCGGCGAGATCCGGCTGACCTCGGTCGCGAACGCGGCCAGGCCCGACTCGAACTGGCCGTAGCAGGTGAAGAAGATGACCGCGCTGACCACGCACAGCCGGACCATCGCGCGGTCTCGCAGCAGATGCCGGAAACCCGCGCCCGGCACCGTCCCGGCCGGCGCGGCAGGCACCGCGGGCAGCCGGACCGTTCCGCACACCGCGCCGAGCACCAGGAACATCGTGGTCTCGATGGCGAACAGCAGGGTGAAGCTGGCCGGCCGCGACGGGTCGACGATCAGGCCGCCGATCAACCCGCCGATGCCCAGGCCCAGGTTGTTGAAGGTGAACTGGAGCGCGAACGCGCGAGCGCGGGTCGGCGCCGTCGTGCACCGCACGATCATCGTCGCCAGCGCGGGCTGGATCGCGGCCACGCCGGCTCCGAGCAGCGCGGCGCCCACCATCACCGGCAGCTCGCCGCGGGCCAGACCCAGGGTCAGCGCGCCGAGCGCGGCCACCACCGAGCCGACCGCGACCACCGGGCGGGGGCCGCGCCGGTCGATCGCCGGACCGACCATCGGGAGCGCGCACAGCGCGGCGATGGCGAGCACGCTGAACATCAGGCCGGCCTGACCGGCCGACAGCTCTCGTACCCGCGTCACGTACACGAACAGGAACGGCACCGTGAAACCGCTGCCGAACGCACTGAGCGCGTTACCGAGCTGGATCCGACGCAGAGCGCCCTGGGTCGCCATCACACACCTCCCGACTACCGGTCGCGCGGGCCGGCCGCTCCGGCCCACGGGGATCGGTCCGCAGGCCGGGCTCGGGCGTACGGAGGCGTGCGAGAGCAGCCGAGCCGACCGTCGCCGGCCCGGGGCATGCCCGAGTCCGGCGGCGGGGGACCGCCTGTATCCGCGTCGAGGCGGGTGCGCCGGGGGCGACCGGAGTCCAGGGCGCGCCTGGTCCGGGCCCACGCCGGCGTCGCCGCCGTGCCTGATCCGAAGAGTCCGAGTCCTCAAGCCTGAAGACTTCAGAGCTAAACTATACGGATCTATAGCGTCGCCGTCCAACGCCTTGTGTCGCGACAGCCCGGAGACGGCGGCCGAGCGGGCCGAAGATGCGATACTTCCGGGCATGACAGAGGGGGCCGAGCAGGCAACAGCGGACGAAGGCGACATCGAGGAGTACCTCGCCGTCTTCCAGCGCGAGTTCCCCGAGGTGGACCCGCAGGTCGAGACGATCGTGGCGGCGCTGTCCAAGCTCAACCGCCGGATGAACGTCGCGTACGGCCGCCAACTCACCGCGCTGGGCATCACCAACGCCGAGTGGGAGGTGCTCAAGGCCCTGGTGCTGGTCGGCCGCCCCTACCGGCTCAGCCCCGGCGACCTGGCCCGCCGGTTGGGCCTGACCCCGGCGGCGATGACCCATCGGCTGGACCGGATGGTCGCCGAGGCGCTGGTCACCAGAACCCGGGACGAGCAGAACCGGGTGCGGGTGATCGTCGAACTGACCACGACCGGTCGGGATGTGTGGCTGCGCGTGGTGCGCGAGGCCGCGGTCTTCGAGGCCGGTCTGCTCCAGGACCTGGGTCCGGCCGAGCGGCACGCCCTCGCGGCCGGCCTGCGCGGCATGCTCGCGCGGGTCGAGGAATCCCAGCCGGACGCGGGCGGGCGCCTGGACACGGAGTGATCCGGCGGGCTCCGAGCGCTGCCACGCTCGGGTGCGCCGCCACGGCGGGACCGGACGAGAAGGGGACCGGATACATGCGAGTGCGCATTCCGAGGCAACGCGGCGACATCGAGCGGCTGGACCGACCGCTGCCCGAGGGACTGTCCAGACCGGCGCCGCGCATCCTGCGCGCGCCGCGCCCGAGGGCCCCGCGCCCGGCCGAGGACCCACTGCTGGACTACCGCCTGGTGGTCACCCGCACGCTGATCCGGCACCGGCCCGCCGAGGCCGGCGAGTGCGGTTGCGGCGTGCCCGTACCGTGCCCGGTCCGGGCGCACGCGGCCCGGCTCCTGGAATGGGTCTGACCTGATACGGATCCGACGCGACCCGCTCTGAAGTCTTGTGCGCGAAGCTTCAGGGAAGCGGGTCGCCGGCCCGCCGGAAACGGGTGACCATCGGCTGGAGCAGCCACACCCACAGGATCAGCACCGCGAGCGGGATCGCCATGGACAACGCCCAGGAACGGCCGAAAAGGTAGTCCACGACCAGCAGGATCGCCGAGATCATGGCCACCGCGAGGGCGACCGCGCCGGCGATTCCGTAGCGGTTCGACCGCCTGAGCAGGACGTCCTTGAGGCCGCCCCGGAAGAGCAGTCGATGCTGGACGGCCGGCGCGATGAAGCACACCGAGGACAGCGCGGTCGATATCAACGCCACCAGGAAGACGTCCTTCTGGAACTCGGTCACCCGCGCGAAGCCCTGCGCGAAGGGCACCGTCAGCAGGAACGCGTACATGAACTGCACACCCGGGAGCGCGATGCGCAGCCCTTGGAGCAACTCGTTCAGTTCGCGGTCCAGTCGTTCCTTCGACGTTTCGTCCATGGTGGGCTGCTGCCCCGAAGAAACGTTTCACACCCTCTCCCGGCACCGCGAAATCACCTGCCCGCGGCGCCGGCGCGGCGTTAGGGTGTCGTCCATGCACCGCGACTGGTCGATCTGCCCGCCGCCCCGCCACTGAGCGGGGTGTCCCCGGGTCCGATCCGACAGTCCGGGTCGCGGCCCCAGCCCGACCTGGCCCGAACCGGTGCCGCCCCGCTCCGACGTTGTCCTGTTGGCGTCGAAGTCGGAGCCATTCCATGTCTGTTCGTACCTTCGTGCACGCTGCCCGGAACACCCGATCCGGGCTCGATCTGTTCGTCCTCGCCGGAGTCCTGTGGGGCACCGGCGGGATCGCCGGCGCGGTCCTGGCCGGCCGCGCCGGCCTGCACCCGGTGGCCATCGCGGCCTACCGGCTGCTCGCCGGCGGTCTGCTGATCACCGGCTACGCGCTGGCCACGGGGCGGCTGCGGGTACGCCGCCCGAGCCGGGCCGAGCTCGCCCGGATCGCGAGCGCCGGCGCGCTGTTCACGGTGTTCCAGGCCGCCTACTTCGCGGCCGTGGTGGCCGGCTCGGTGAGTCTGGCCACGCTCACCACCATGGTCGCGGTACATCTCATGGTCACCGTCGGCACGGCCGTGCGCGAGCGGCGCCGACCCGGCCGGATCGTGCTCGCGAGCCTTGCCGCCGCCGCGCTGGGTCTGGTCCTGCTGCTCGGCACACCCGCGGGCGGCGCGGGCGGCGCGCTCGTCGGTACGGGCTTCGCACTGGTGGCCGCCGGTGGGTTCGCGGTGCTGACCCTGGACTCCCGACCGGCCCTGCCCACGCTCGATCGGGTCGCGGTGACCGGCCTCGGATTCCTCTTCGGGGGTTGTCTGTTGCTGCCCGCGGGGCTGGTGGTCGGGATGACCGTGCCGATGCGCGCCGACGTCCTGGGCGCGGTGGTCTTCCTGGGCGTGCTGCCCACCGGGGCGGCGTATGTGGCCTACTTCACCGCGCTCGGCCGCGCGCACCCGGCCGGCGCCGTCGTGGCGGTGCTGCTCGAGCCGCTGACCGCGACCGTGCTCTCCGCGCTCCTGCGCGGTGAGCGACTCGGTCCGGTGCAACTGCTCGGTGCACTCCTCGTGCTGACCTCGATCGCCGTACACGGACGCGCGGCCGGCCTGCCGGCCCGCGACTGAACCCACGCGGCCCCGTCGGCCCTTCGGGCGGAACCATCCCGAACCACCCGCCCCGCACCCGTTTCTCGGCTAGCGTGCCGGCACACGGAGGAGGTGCCATGAACGTGTCCGAGGATGTGTCCGACGGGGCCGCGTGTTCACCGTTCGACCCGACCGCGCTGCCGGCGACGGGGGGTTACTACAAGAAGCTCCCACCCACGCCGTGCACCTACGAGACGGCGCCGTTACCGGCCGAGGCGGTCGACGGCCACCCGATCGTCTGCAAGAACCGCGCGTGCAAGTACTACCGCAAATCCGACAAGGTGGAATACAAGTCCGGCCCACGCGCCTACCGCTGCGAAGAATGCATGACCTGGACGGACTGAAACCGTCACCCGTCACCGTCACCCGGAGCCGGCGACATCTCGGCCCGGCCGGCGTCCGCGGCCACTCCATGGCATCGACCAGCCAACCGCCGGCCGAGTCCCATCAGGGCCATGCGGCCACGAACATGGTGGGTCGGGCCGATCGCCGGGTGACCGTGCGGCCACGCGGCGACCAGGCCCGGCCACGTTCGGGGGCGTCCTCGACGAGGACGCAAGCGCATCATTCCCCGTCGGGGAGCCGCTGATTCCGTTTCGGGGCCAGTGAATTCGGCGATTGTGCCGGTGCGTTCGCGATCGCGGCCGCCGCCGGCGCACGCGCGGCCCTCGCCGCCATCCGGCGCAACCACCACCGGAACACGCACCCCGCCGCGATCAGGAGGAGCAGCACCACGAAGCCGAAGGACACCCAGAACGCGGTGGGGGTGGGCAACTGCCCCGGCGGGGTGTCCGGCCACGCGCGCGGCAGGTCGTCGGGCGTGCCGAACACCGAGCGCATGGCGAGCGCCGACCGGCGGTAGGTGACCCCGTCCGGCCAGTCCTTGCCGCTCGCCAGCGCGGCCAACCCGGTGGAGAGCCAGATCACCGCGGTGCCCGCGATCAGCAGCAACAGGCCCGCGATCAGCAGACCGTCCGGCACGCCACGCGAGGGCGCCCGGCCCGGCGTGGGCAGGCGCGGTTCCGGCGGTTGTCCGGGCGAGCCCATCTACGCCGCCGGATCGTCGGCCAACGCCGCCTCGGCGCGCACCCGTTCCTCCACCGCGTCCTCGGTCATCGCGCGGTCGGTGTAGACCATCGGCCGCTCGGTGTCGGTGATCAGGTGCTTGACCACCTGTACGTTGCCGTTCACGTCCCACACCGCGATACCCGGGGTCAGCGTCGGGATGATCTCCACCGCCCACCGGGGCAGGCCGAGCACCTTCCCGGTCGCGCGTGCCTCGTCCGACTTCTGCATGTACACGGTTCTGGTCGAGGCCATCTTCAGGATCGCCGACGCCTCCTTGGCCGCCGCGCCGTCCACCACGTCGGAGAGGTGGTGCACGACCGCGACGAAGGACAGACCCAGCCGACGGCCGAACTTGAGCAGGCGCTGGAAGAGTTGGGCCACGAACGGGCTGTTGATGATGTGCCACGCCTCTTCGACCAGGAAGATGCGCTTGACCCGGTCCGGGCGGATCCAGGTGTGCTCCAGCCACACGCCGACGATCGCCATCAGGATCGGCATCGCGATCGAGTTCCGGTCGATGTGCGACAGGTCGAAGATGATCAGCGGCGAGTCCAGGTCGATGCCGTCCGTGGTCGGCCCCTCGAACATGCCCTTGAGGTCGCCGTCGGTGAGCCGGTCCAGGACCAGCGCGACGTCCAGACCCCAGACCCGGACGTCCTTGACGTCCAGGCTGAGCAGTTCGCACGACTCGGGGGTCGGATTGCGCAACGCCTCGACGATGTCCGGGAGGATCGGCTGCCGCCCGTGCACGGTGCGCATCACGTGCGTGTGCGCGGCCTTGAGCGCGTAGCCGGCGCGCTCCTGGAGCGCGTGGCCCATGGCCACCTCGATGATGGTGCGCAACAGCGCCAGTTGGCCGGTGACGGCGATCGCCGGGTCCAGCGGGTTGAGCCGGACCGCGTCGCCGGAGAGGTCGTTGGGGTCCAGTCGGACCGGCTTGACGCCCAACGCCTCGGCGATCAGGTTCCACTCGCCGACGCCGTCCTCGCCCTGCGCGTCCAGGACCACCACTTGGCGGTCGCGAAAACGCAGCTGGCGCAGCACGTAGGTCTTCTCCAGCGCCGACTTGCCGTTCCCGGACTCGCCCAGGACCAGCCAGTGCGGTGCGGGCAGTTGCTGGCCGTAGAGCTGGAAGGGGTCGTAGATGTAGCCCTTGCCGGAGTACACCTCGCGGCCGATGATCACGCCCGAGTCGCCCAGCCCGGGTGCGGCCGTGGGCAGGTAGACCGCCTGGGCCTGGCCGGTGGACGTACGCACCGGCAGCCGCTGGGTCTCGTTGCGGCCGAAGATGATGCCGGAGAAGCCCTGGGTCAACGCGGACATCAGACCTGACACGTGATCACCTCATCCCTTGGTCGCGGCCACTGTCGTGGCCGCCGACGCTCACTTGCGAATGCCCGTCGCGAACGGCAGCGTGTTGACGAACGCGCGGTGCTGCTCGCGGTCGCACCACTCCAGCTTGAGGAAGCACTTGCCCGCCGACGCGCGGATCGTGCGCTTGTCCCGGGAGAGTTGGTCGGGATTGCGCGAGGACACCGTGATGTAGCCGACGATGTTCACTCCCGCCGCGCCGCCCGCCAAGTCCTCGCCGCGCTGGTCGACCCGGCCGGTGTGGGCCATGTCGCGCGGGTCGACCACCCGGTTCATCTTGGCCGCGCGGGCCGCGTCCGCGTCGTCGTTGGTCTTCTCGGTGAGCATGCGCTCGATCGCCACGTCGGTGGGTTCCAGGTCCATCGTGACGGCGACGGTGCGGATCACGTCCGGGGTGTGCACCAGGAGCGGGGCCAGGAAGTTGACGCCGACCGGGGTCAGCGGCCACTCCTTGATCCACGCGGTGGCGTGGCACCACGGTTCGGCCGAATCCGACTCGCGGGTCTTGGCCTCCAGGTAGTTCTGGTGCGTCGCGTCCAGCTCGGCCGGCCACGCGTAGCGCGCCTGCATGCCCTCGAACGCGTCGATCTGGTGCTCGGGGTCGTACATCGAGTGGATCAGCGAGGACAGCCGGGCCTCGTTCAGCGGTTGCCGGACCCGGATGTCCGCCTCGGTCAACCGGGCGCAGACGTCGGTGAGTTCACGTGCCATCACCACGCCGATGCCCTTGTCGCCCTTGCCCATCACGTTCGCCTCGGCGGCCAGCTCCCGGGTGTAGTGCATGCACGCGATCAGGTAGGCCCGGTGCTGCTCGGAGGAGGTGGAGACCATCGACTGGAGCTGCTCGTAGGAGTCCTGGACCCACAGCGGCGCCTTGTGGTCGCCGCGCCGGGCCACGTCCTTGGCGTGCGCGTCCGGGTCGGCGGGCAGCGTCCGGGCCAGCACCTGCAACCGGGTGACGAAACCGTCGCCGTTGGCCACGTGCTTGAGCAGCGTGCCGAACCGCTCGACCAGCGCCTCCTGGTCCTCCGAGTCGCGCAGCCCCACACCCGGGCCCTCGATCTCGACGGCGGCGGTGACCGTGCGCCGTTCCAGGTGCAGCAGCACGGTCAGGTCGTCCGGGCCGAACGGCACACTCGACCAGGTCACCCGGCCGACCCCGGGCGGGGCACCGACCGCGACACCCTGGCCGGTCAGCCTGGTGCCCGCCTCGGTGACCGCGGACCGGTACTTCGCGCCGCGCTTGAGCGTGCGCTTGTAGGTGCGGTTGATCTCCCACCACTTGTAGAACGTGCGCTTCTTGTACGGCATGTACACGGCGGCGAACGCGAGCAGTGGGAAGCCGACCAGACCGGCGATGCGGATCACCAGGACGGGCACCAACAGGCCCCACATCAGGGCGAGTCCGCCGGCCGCGATGATCAGGAAGATCTCACCGGGCTCGCGGTTCTTGCCGATGACGGCGGTGGGTTTGGCCTTGCCGATCAGGAAGGTCCGCCGTCGGGCGACCGGTTGCGTAGTCATTACTCTTTACCGTTCCTCGCGTGAGGCGTTGCCGCGGGGTTGGCCGGAGGCGTCGGTGCCGGAGTCGGGGCGCCGCCCGATCCGCCGCCCCTGGTGCCATGGGCCGCAATGCCCGACGATACGGCGTTCGCGGTCACCGGGGCAGAGCCGGAACCGGTCGATCCCCGCGAGGCGTGCGCCTGGATGCCCTGCTTCACGTACGTGGCCGGGCCGTTGACCATGGACGCCGGACCCGCCGACTGCATCGCCTTGCGGCTGCTGTGCAGCGAGGCCATGTCGTCGCCGATGCTGGGGACGAAACGATAGATGAGCACGCTCGCGAAGATGGACAGGAACAGGATCGCCAGGCCCGAGAGCACCGACGAGAACGCGTCGTCCTTGCCGCCGGCGGTGACCGCCGTGGCCAATCCGAGCACGATCACGATCACCGGTTTGGCGAGCAGTACCGCGATCATGATCCCGGCCCAGCGCCGGACGTGGTGCCACATCGCCTTGTCCACCAGACCCGAGTACACCGCCGTGCCCAGGATCGCGCCGACGTACAACATCGCGGCACGGACCAGGAGTTCGACCCACAGCACGGCCGCGGCGGCCATCGAGAGCAAGGACACGAAGATGAGCATCACCGGCCCGCCGCCGAGGTCGCTCGCGGGATCGAGCGCCTTGGAGAAGCCGCCGAGGAACTTGTTGGTGTCCTGTTGGGTACCGGTGGCGATGGCCGCGGTGACCGCGTCGGTCATCGAGACGGCCAGATACAGCATCAGCGGCGTGAACGCGGACGCGATCACCGCGAGCCACAGGTAGCCGACCGCCTCGCTGATCGCGGTGCCGATCGGGACCCCGCGCACGGCGCGCTTGGCGACCGCGAGTATCCACAGGATCAGCGTGAGGAACGTGGACGCGGCGAACACCACCGCGTACTGGCGCAGGAAGCCGGGGTTGGTGAAGTCCACCTGCGTGGTGTCGTTGACCGCGCCGGCGAGCTTGTCGATGATCCAGGTGGCCGCGTCGGCGCAGCCCTTGGCGATCGAGCCGAGCGGGTCGGTGACGGTACCCAGCGTGCCGGTGCCCGGAGCGCTGGGGCCGCCGTTGTTGCAGATGTCCTTGGCGGGGCCGGTGAGCAGGTCGCACTCCGGCTTGCTCGCGGGTGCGCTGGGAGCGGGTGTACCGCCGGGCGGTGTGGTGGCGCCCGGTGTGGGCTCGGCCCACGCGCGGCCGGCGCCGAGCACGACGACGGTCCAGGCCGCGGTCAGTGTCCCGCCGAGGGTCAGGAATCGGTTGCGAAGGCTGCGGCGTTCCCGGTCAGCGTGCATGGCGCAATTCCCCGAACTCCCCGTCGGCCTTGGCGATGTCGTTGGCGCTGGACGGATCCTGTAGCCCGGAGACCGGAGTCGGGCCCTCCTTCTGACTGAACTCGACCAGCTTCCAGTCGCCGTTCACCCACGACAACTTCATCGTGGTGGTGTTCCACGCCTCGGCCACCGGCTTGGTGGAGCCGGGTCCGGCCAGGCCCACCACGCCGACGCTCCAGACCTCGACGGTCGCCGAAGCGGCGGTGAAGACAACGGACTTGGTGCCCATCGGGACGGCCCGACAAACGAAGGTCTGTCCCTTGGGCGGCGAGCCGTCCGGTTGCAGGCCGAATGTCGTGGTCTGCGTGCGGTAGGTCTGGTCGGCGCGCGCGAGCAGACCGTCCCGGACCGCCGGGTCGGTGACCGTGGTGATGATCGCGGTGCGCGGCTGGGCCCGGAACATCCGGTCCGAGCCGAACGCGACGACGAAGTTCGCCGCGGCGGACTGGGCGCCCTCCGCGGTCTGCGGGTAGCCGACCGGCACACCCGACTCGACGCGTTCGGGCAACTGGGCGGCGGACAGCGGTGGTCCGCTCGACGCCTCGGGCGCGGCGGAGGTCTTCGCGGCGTCCCCCGTGGTGGAACCGTCGTCCTCGTCCGAGCGGTTGGCGGCGAACAACAGGGAAACGATCACCACGGCGACCACCACGACCACACCGATCCCGGACAGTATGGGGTTGCGTCTGGGCTCCGGATCCTCCGGTGAGGAGGTGGGTCTGGGCAGCCGGGTACGCGTGACCGGTTCCTCGTCGCTCATGGCCTGTCCCCCTTACCGCGGCAGGCCGGAAGATACGGACGACCCGCGCGCACAACACTGTCCCCGGCGGCGGAGCGCCGCCGGGTTCGGTTGCAGCCGGAACGATCTTCCCAGACGGGAACTCATTCCGGTGGCACCGCGCTGTTGCGTGAACACAGGCTCGATTGTCCGGTAAAGGAACCGGAATTGCTGCTTTGCCTCGAATGCGGAATGGGGCATTCCGGTTTCGGGGCGCACGGCACACCGAAGTGCGCCGCGCCCGGGATGAAACACCACGGGATTCGCCACCTTGGGACGGCAGGGTGCGAATCGGTCTAGATCGCCATTCCGTACACGATCGTGAACAGCGTCCCGAGCGATCCGATGATGAAGACACCGGTCAGGCCGGCGATGATGAGGCCCTTGCCCTGCTCCGCGCTGAACGTGTCGCGCATCGCGGTGGCACCTATGCGCTGCTTCGCCGCGCCCCAGATGGCCAGGGCCAGACAAAGCAGCAGTGCGACGGCCATGATCACCTCGACCATGATCCGGGCCTCCGCCCCCAGCTTCGCGAACGGGCCCCAGTCCGGAGCTATCCCGCCGATGATCGTATTGATGTCGCCATTGCCTTCGCCAAGAAACACGTTGTTCACCGCCCCCGAGGTCGGGCTTTTGGTTGCCTCCGGTCGCATTCGACCGGAGGAGTGGTCGTTCGTTTATTGTGCTGTGGGGAAGCCGATCGGGCTACCACCTCGGCAAGTGTGTCTGCTCACTGTGTGTATCACGGGTGATTGCGCTGAGCAATCGTGGCACGCACAATGTGGACGGAGAGTCCGTCGCGGCCCGTCCAGGCCGCGAAGAATCGGGGGTGCCCGCCATGCGCAAAGCCTGGGTCGCCGGTGGCATCGCGTTCGCGATTCCCTTCGGTCTGGTCGGTCTTCTCACTGTAGGCGTCGGTGCGATGCAATCCGCGTCCGGTACGCAGACCGGCGTGGGCGGCACGATGGCGCTGGCTCCCGGCACGGTGCCCGCCGCGTACGCGGCGGCGATCGACAAGTGGGGGCGGCTCTGCCCGGAGATCTCCCCGGCGCTGCTCGCCGCGCAGCTCTACCAGGAGAGCGGCTTCGACCCGAACGCGGTGAGCAACGTGGGCGCCCAGGGCATCGCCCAGTTCATGCCCACGACGTGGCCGGAGTGGGCCACCGACGGCAACGGGGACGGCAAGTCGAGCCCGTGGGATCCCGCCGACGCCATCCCGGCCGCGGCGCGCTACGACTGCTCGTTGGCCAAATATGTCGCCTCGGTGCCCGGCGACCGCACCAACAACATGCTCGCCGCGTACAACGCGGGCGCGTACCGGGTGATGCAGTACAAGGGCATCCCGCCGTACACCCAGACCCAGGACTACGTGAAGTCGATCCGCTCGCTGGAGCAGAGCTTCGGCGTGGTGCAGGCCCCGCTCCAGCCGATGGCGCAGGCGGCGGGCGCGGTCAACTGGGCGCAGACCAAGCTCGGTACCCCCTACCTGTGGGGCGGTGAGGGCACCGCGGCCGACGGCGGCCGGTTCGACTGCTCGGGGCTGACCCAGGCCGCCTACGAGACGGTGAACATCAAGCTGCCCCGGGTGGCCAACGACCAGTGGAACGCCGGCCGGCACCCCTCACGCGACCAACTCCTGCCCGGCGACCTGGTGTTCTTCGCCACCGACCTGAGCGACCCGCGCAGCATCCACCACGTCGGGATCTACGTGGGCAACGGCCAGATGATCCACGCGCCGTACACCGGCACGGTGATCAAGTTCGGCCCGATCGACAAGCCGGACTACATCGGCGCGACCCGGGTCACGCCCGAGGGCGCGAAGTCGCTGCCGGACCGCAGCCCCGGCTCGGCGAACAACGATTCGGGCGCGGGCAGTCCGGCCGCCGACCCGGGCCGCTCCACCGCGTCGGGCGGCAAGGTGCCGGCCCGACTTCCGGCCGCGGCCGAGCCGCGCGGCGCGGACGCGGGCGGCGCGCGGGCGCGCTGACCGCCGGGGCGCCACGCGATTCCCGCCGGCCGATCGGGCCGTGCCGGGTGCGGGCGGGCGCCGGCGACCGGCGATGATGAGGTCGGTTCGCCCGCGACGGCAGAAAGGTACCGGCCGAGATGGCGATGATCCCCGGCACCGGAAGATTCACCGCGGTGGTCGGCGTCCTGGCGCTGGGCTTCGCGCTCGGGGTGGTGAAGTTGACCGGTCCGTACGGTTCGCCCCCGTACCACGCGCCGACCCGACCGATCGGCATCGAGACCCTGACACCGCGGCCCGGCACGACCGGTGCGGTGATGCAGGTGGTCGCGCACCAGGACGACGACCTCTACTTCATGAACCCCGACGTGGACCGCGCGGTGCGGGCGGGCACGGAAAGCGTCACGGTCTTCCTCACCGCGGGTGAGGCGGACGGGCGCAACGGCCCCGGCGGACGGCCCGATCCCCAGGCGTACGCCGCCGCGCGCAACAACGGCTCACGCGCCGCGTACGCGTTCATGGCGCTCGGGGATCGCGCGGCGCGCTGGGAGCGGCACAGCGTACGGCTGCGCGACGGCGCGCACGCCGAACTCGACCGACTCGTGGACGCCCCGAACATCAAGCTGGTGTTCCTCAACACCCGCAAGGAGGAGGGCATCGGCGCGCACGGGCGGCTGCGCACGTTGTGGAACGGCTCGGAACGCGAACTGGACACGCTGGCCCCGCGGGACGAGCCGGCGGGCGGACCCTACACGTACACCAGGGACGGCCTGATCGACTCGCTCGCGGACCTGATGCGGGCCCAGACGCCGACCGTGGTGCGCACGCTCGACCCGGAGCCGGACCGGCAGCGACACGATGGCGCGCACCCCGTACACGCCGACAACGGTGGTGTCTCGGACCACCAGGACCACACCGCCGCCGCACAGTTCACGTGGGAGGCGCTGCGCCGGTACAACGCCGATCGACCGGCCGCGAGCGCCGCCGCGATCGCCTACCGGGGCTACTACAACGAGCGTTGGCCGCACAATCTGGCGCCGGCGGCGCGCGAGCGCAAGGACGGGATCATCCGGGTGTACGGCTGGACGGACCGGGTGCGTCACTGCCCGGGTCGGGTGGACTGCGGCGACCTCAAGGTGCGGGACACCGCGCCCGGGACCAACTGGCCGCAGAGCACCACCTATCGCTACCCGAACGCGGGAGTGCGCCCGGTGCTCGGCGCGGACGGCCGGCTCACCGCTTGGGCCGTGCTCGGCGGGCGCGTCACCCGGTGGACCCAGGACGCCGTCGGCGGCCCGAACTGGTCCCCGGCGCACTCGATGCCCGGCCCCGGCGACGGCGAACTGGCCCCGGGGCTCGCCGCGGTGCGCATCGCGGACGGCCGGATCGCGGTGTTCGTGCTGCGCATCGGCGGTGCCCGCCGGGCCGATCGGGACCGGTTCGAGATCCTCACGGCGACCGAGACGACGCCCGGCGGCGAACTGGGGCCGTGGCGCGGCCTGGGCAACCCCGACGGCGACGGACGCGGCCCGGGCACACCGGTGGTCGGGGTGGACGGCGCGGGCGGGCTGTACCTGTTCGTGCGCGACCGGGACAAGGGGATCAGCGGCCGTCATCGGCCCGCCGGGAGCGACACGTGGTCGGCGTGGCGGGACCTGGGCGGCGGGGAGATCGTCGAGGGGCCCGGCGCGGTGACCCGCCCGGACGGCCGGGTCGTGGTCTTCGGCACGGCGCGTGAGGGCATTCGCTACTGGGAACCGGTCGGCGAGCGGTCGGGGCCGCCGCGCACGATCGCGGCCGAGCGACCGGCGGGCCCGCCCGCCGTGTCGGTGGGCGCCGACGGCCGGGTGGGTGTCGCCTACCGGCGCGCCGGCACACCGGAGATCGCGAGCGTGGTCGAGGGCGGGCCGAACGGGTGGGTGCCGGCCGACTCGGGAGCCGCGGGCGCGGGTTACGAGGCGTTGAGCCGAGTGCCCCGACCGGACGGCACGACGGCGACGCTGACCCGGGACGCCGACGGCCGGCCGATCGTCCTCGGCGCGTCCGGGGCGCCGGTCGTGCTCGACGAGCGCACGGTCGCGGTCGATCCCACCGGCGCGCCGGACGGCGCCGGGCACGCGGTGGCCCTGTGGCTCGGTCCGGACGGTGCGCTGCGCACCGCGCGGCTGCCCTGACGGCACCGTCCGGGCACGCGCACCGGTCCGCACATGCGAATCGTCCGCACACGCGCACCGGTTTGAACACGCGAACGGCGGGCGCTCCCTGGAGGGAACGCCCGCCGTTCGATGCAGCGGGTGGAGCGGGTGACTCAGACGCTGACGCCGTGGCTGCGCAGCCAGGTCATCGGGTTGACCGCGGAGCCGTAGTTCGGCGTGGTGCGGACCTCGAAGTGCAGGTGCGGGCCGGTGACGTTGCCGGTCGCGCCGGAGAGCGCGATCTTCTGGCCGGTCTGCACCTTCATCCCGGCCTTGACCGAGATCGAGGACAGGTGCGCGTACTGGGTGTACTTGCCGTCCGCGTGCCGGATGACGACCTCGTTGCCGTACGCGCCGCCCCAACCGGCCGACACGACGGTGCCCGAGGTGACCGCGCGCACCGTGGTGCCGGTCGAGACCGCGAAGTCCTGGCCGGTGTGGCTGCCGCTGGACCAGCGCGAGCCGCCGGAGCCGAAGCTCGCGGTGAGCGTGGCGCCCGAGACCGGGGCGACGTACGAGCCGGAGGCGGTCGTCGTCGATTCGGTCTTGGCGGCCTCGGTCTTGGTGGTCGCGGCCTTCGGAGCCGGCTTGCTCTCCGTCTTGGCCTTCGGAGCCTCAGCCTTGGGGGCCTCGGTCTTCGGCGTCTCGGCCTTCTGCACCTCGACCTTGGGCGCGGCGGCCTCGGTCTTGGTGGTGGTCGGCGCGGCCTTGCCGTCGACCGTGAGCTTCTGGCCCGGGAAGATCAGGTCGGGGTTCTCGCCGACGACGGACTTGTTGGCCTCGTACAGCTTCGGCCAACCGCCGGGCACGTGCGCGGCGTTCGCGATCTTGGAGAGCGTGTCGCCGGTGACCACGACGTAGGACGAGGTCGCGGCGGCCGGCTCGGTCTTCGGAGTCTCGGTCTTGGGCGCCTCGGTCTTCGGGGCCTCGGCCTTGGGGGCCTCGGTCTTCGGAGCCTCGGTCTTGACCTCGATCTTCGGCGCGGCGGCCGTCTTCTTCGGGGCCGGCTTGGCGGTCTCGGTCTTGGGAGCGGTCTTCGGCGCGGTCTTGCCGGCCGAGGAGCCGGTGTCGACGTCGGCGGCGGCGCCGCCTCGGGTCAGGCCGGCCTTGACCGAGCACACCGGCCACGCGCCGGGGCCCTGGCCCTTGAGGACCTTCTCGGCGATCGCGATCTGCTGACCCTTGGTCGCCAGGTCGGCGCGGGCGGCGAACTCCGTGCCGCCGAACGCCTTCCAGGTGCTCGCGGTGAACTGCAGGCCGCCGTAGAAGCCGTTTCCGGTGTTGATCTGCCAGTTGCCCGTGCTCTCGCACTGGGCGACCTTGTCCCAGGTGCTCACGGAGGCGGCCTGGGCGGTGCCCGCGCCGATGATCGGCATGGCGACGCCGACTCCGGCGACACCCGCCGCGGCGATCAGACGCGTGGTCCTACTGGTGCTGCGACGGCGATGACGCCCGGTTCCGGACAGCATGGCTGGATCCTCTCCCACGCCTACGAGGTGAGCTGTCGGATTCGGGCCGGAGATCGATAGCCCGGCCACGTCCCGAAGGACATGGCTTCACCCCAAGCCGTTCGCGGCGTCCGATCATCGAGATCGGGGCCGTTCGCGGCGGTTCACCTGTGGTTCCCCCGCTCCTGTCGTGTGGTGCTCGTCAGCCTCCCGAACGGCCGGCGACAGGATTCGGCGTACCGGCGATCGGGGTCCGTGTGGGATACGGACGGATCGAACGCTAAGCAGGCCTCGCCGAAGATCACAAGTCTGTGTCGGATAGACGTCGATTATCCGTTTTGCGGATGAGCGCAATGTAGATGATCCCTTACGGAAAGGACCGTAGTTGGCGTTCCGTGGTGGAAGGGCAGGGAACGCGTGACATCGGCCCTTGGTCACGGCGTACGCCGATCACCCGGGAAAGATCACCTACGCCCCGTTCGTCACACCCGCATCGCGTGTGGCGTCGCGCGGACCGGGCCCCTGCCCACCGACAGGGGCGTACGCACCCGTGATCGACGTGATTCGGCCCACAGACGAAGCACGTCATGTCCGATTTGCCCCAGGAGACTTCACCCTGCGTCGTCACGGGATCGCGACGCGACACCGCCCGCGGCGCCGGCTGATGCGCGGCGCCGCGGGCGGTGTGTGCGGGACTCAGCCGCGCTGCGCGCGCCAGCCGGCCCACGCGCTCTCCACCATGTCCGCCGTGTCGTGCCGGGCCTTCCAGCCCAGTTCGGTGGTGATGCGATCGGCGCTCGCGACCACCCGGGCCGGGTCGCCCGCGCGCCGGGGTCGCAGCTCCGGCGCGATGTCGCGCAAACCGGTGACCTCGCGGATGAGTTCCACCATCTCGCGCACCGACGTGCCCTCACCGCGACCGACGTTGAGCACCAGACGCGCGTCCGGGTCGGTGCCGAGCCGACGGGTGGCCGCCACGTGTGCCTCGGCCAGGTCCACCACATGGATGAAGTCGCGCACGCAGGTGCCGTCCGGGGTGTCGTAGTCGTCCCCGAAGATCACCGGCGCCTGATCGGCCGTCAGCTTCTCCAGCACCATCGGCACGAGGTTGAACACGCCCTCGTCCGCGAGTTCCGGCGCGCCCGCGCCCGCGACGTTGAAGTAGCGCAGCGCGGCGTACGAGATGCCGTGCGCGCGCGCCGTGGCCTTGATCATCCACTCGCCGACGAGCTTGCTCTCGCCGTACGGGTTGATCGGCAGGCACGGGGTCTCCTCGTCGACGAGGTCGACGTCGGGCATGCCGTAGACGGCGGCGCTGGAGGAGAACACGACGCGCGTGACGTCGGCCGCGACCATGGCCGCGAGCAGGACGCGCAGACCCTCGACGTTCTCCTCGTAGTAGTAGAGGGGGCGCGCGACCGATTCGGGCACCTGCTTCTTCGCCGCGATGTGCACCACGCCGTCCACGGCGTGCGCCCGGAACGTCTCGTCCAGCAGCGCCCGGTCCAGCACCGAGCCGACCACCAGCGGCACATTTTCGGGAACCCGTTCGCGCGCGCCCGTGGAGAAGTCGTCGAGGACGACCACATCCTCGCCGGCCGCGAGCAACGCCCGCACGACATGCGTCCCGATGTACCCGGCACCGCCGGTGACAAGCCACTTCATGAGGCGACCCTACCCGGCATCCCGGGTTCGCGGAGGGTGCGCGAATCGCGCGTGGCGACCCCCGCGGCGCCCGCCCTCCAGGGTGCCTGACCCGGGGTCGGGTCGACCGTTACCATGCACAGGATCTCGTGGGCAGGGCGCATATTCGCCCAGGGGGGATCCTGCGTCGCTTCCGGGCGGCCACATCGGGAAGGGCGTAAAGCGCGTGCGACGCGACTTCGGAGTGGGTCGGCAAGGAACGCTGGCCGAACGATTCTCCGGCCGGGACAACAGCATCGGATTGATCCGGCTCCTGCTGGCGACAGCGGTCGTGGTGGCGCACGCGCACATCCTGGGCGGCTTCGGCAAGCACGAGCCGGGCAACGGCTTCACCGGCATGCAGGTCGGCCTCGGCCGGATGTCCGTGTACGGCTTCTTCGTGCTGTCCGGCTTCCTGATCACCCGCAGCGGCATGCGCACCACGACCGGGCGCTACCTGTGGCACCGGATGTTGCGCATCCTGCCCGGTCTGTGGGTCTGCGTGCTGTTCACCGCGCTGGTGGCCGCGCCGATCATGTTCCGTCACCAGCAGGGTTCGCTGGACGGTTTCTGGCGCCATGGCGAAGGCCCGTTCGACTACATCCGCGCGAACTGGTGGACCGGTCTGCGGCAGTTGGACATCTCCAACATCCTGGCCACCGGGAAGAAGGAGGGGCACGCCTTCGACCCCGGCTTCGACGGCGCGCTGTGGTCGCTGAGCTACGAGATGACCTGCTACGTGGTCGTCGCGGCGATGGCCTGGTCCGGCGTGCTGCGCGGATCCCGCCGGTTCGTGCTGCTGGTGACCACCCTGCTGTACGGCTGGATCGTGATGGACCTGGTGAACGCCCCCGGCTGGCGCGGTCCGCAGAACACCAACGGCACCGACATCCACGTGCCGATCCTGAGCGAGTTCATCGGCCCGCTGCACAGCCAGTACCTGATCTACCTGAGCTTCCTGTTCTGCGTCGGCATGCTCTTCCAGCTCTACCAGGAGCGCATCCCGGTCAACGACGTGCTCGGCGTGGTCTCGATCGTCGCGTTGTTCGCGAGCATGCGCTTCGGCGGCTTCTTCGTGATCGGCTTCCCGGCCTTCGCGTACGCGCTGATGTGGCTCGCGGTGCGCCTGCCCAAGCCCTTCCGGGTGGTCGGCCGCAAGCGCGACCTGTCGTACGGCATCTATATCTACGGCTTCGTCGTCGAGCAGTTCCTGGTCGTGCTCGGGTACAACCGACACGGCTTCATGGCCTACCTCGGCCTGTCGCTGGTCGGCACCTTCGTTCTGGCCGCCGCCTCGTGGTACCTGGTGGAGAAGCCCGCGATGCGGTTGAAGGACTGGACCCCGGGCCTGTTCCGGTCCCGGTTGCCGGAGCCCAAGCCCGCCCAAGCCGACACGGCCACCCCGGACACGACGAAGGCGGCGCCGGGTTCCTCGACCTCGACGCCGCCCTCCGTATCGGTGAACCGCTAGGACCGCCCGGCCCTTGGGTCCCGCGGTCCCCGCTCAGCCGTTGTTCGCCCCCGGGGTGTTGCGGACCGGGAGCTTCCACGGCGGGGTGCCCAACCGCTGGCACTTTTGCTTGTTCGCGTAGCGCGGGCACTCGCCGCCGGCCTTCTGCAACTGGTGCGAGCGGTAGGTCAGCGAACCGATGCTCGAGTCGTCCACCGGCATGATGTCGTCGGCGACCGACGAGGCCGCGGTGCCGAACAGCAGGACCATCGCGGCCAGCGCGCCGATCGTGCTCGCCATCCCGGGAGTCGTGCGCCAGCGCGCGCCGACGTGCTTGGGCTCGGCGTCCGTGGCCGGGTCCGCGCGGTGCACGACGAACCGGTTCCACAGCGACTTCAGCCGTTGCGCGGACAGGTGGATCGCCACGCCCACCAGGAGCAGCATCACGTAGGCGAGCTCGATCGAGGTGCGCGGGTAGAGCTGCACCGCCTGGTCCTGGAACATGTGCGACGCGAACCAGAATCGCATCAGCCACGAGCTGGCCAGGCAGGCCACGAGTGCCAGCACCAGCGAGCGCCGCATGCCGAGCGCGAGCGCGACCGCGAGACCCAGCAGCAGGATCAACATGAACACGCCGACGCCGCCGAGCTCGCCGGGCGGCGGCCACATGCCCACCTCGCCGGGCGAGTCGCCGCGCCACATCAGGAAGTACGCGGGGTCGACCTTGGTGTCGAAGTAGAAGTAGTCGTCCTTCTCGCCGCCGCCCTTGAGCAGCAGGTCCTTGATGTACAGGCCGCCGATGATCAGGAACGGGATGATCGTCGCGACCACGAAGACCATCGCCGCCTTGAAGCCGCGTTTCCACGGCAACACCAGCAGACAGGTCACCAGCACACCGGCCGCGGACCAGACGAACCAGCCCGAGTAGGCGATCACCATCACGCCCAGCATCACGCCGAAGGCCACACCGGTGGTCACCCGATCGCGTGTCGTCATCTGCGGTGATCGGCGCAGGACCTGGATGAACTTCGCGATGATCGGCACGAACACGACCAGCACGATCGTGGTGTAGGGCTTGACCGGCTCGTACAGCGGGATCGAGCTGGTCACGCCGATGGCCAGGGCCCACAGCGGCTGGAACCACAGGCGCCAGGCGAGGTAGGCGGCCGGTCCGATCAGCGCCATGATCAGGATCTGCAGGTCCTGGAGGGCGTACGAGGTGTTCCCGTGCCGGAACACCTTCGCCCACAGCGCGAGCAGTTCCGGGAACAGCGGCGGGTACACGCCCGAGGGAATCGACTCGCCCCGGTTGATCGCCCCCGCCCAGTTCGCGAGGGTGCCCACGTCACCGCCGACGCCGTTGATCGGCCACGGCGTGCCGCGCAGGCCGATCGTGGTGCCGCCCGCGACGAAGCCGGTGGCGAGTCCGGCCACGACGGCGCACGAGAGGCGCACGAACAGCGCCTGCAGGTCCGGACCGAACCGCCGGTAGGCGATCACCAGCGCCGCGATGACCAGCAGCGCGATCAGCGTCATCCGCAGTTGCAGCATGGCCAGACCGCTGACCTGGCCGATCCGGTTGATCGGGTTGACCCGGATGTTGCGAGCCCACACGGCGAACACCACCGCGGTGAGTACCGCCACAGCGCCTTCCGCACAGACCAACAGCGGGCGCCGCCACCAGGGCGCCGGCGACGAGGCCGCCGTCGTCGGCAGGGTCTTCGGTGGTGAGGACGTGGGAAGGTCGGGCGACGGGGCGCACTCCACCTGGTATCTCCTTCAATGGGGCCGGGCAAGGGCCTGCCGGTCGACCCGCGGGCGATCACGCGCGGATGGACCGGCAGGACAGGAATCGAGACGTTCACAACCCCGTCGCGGGTTGCGCGTACGGGGCGTCGACCGCGCCGGATCAGGCGCCGACGGAACCGAGCGAGTCGGTGAAGTCCTTGCAGATCGAGTACTGCGGGAGCAGCCCCGAGGAGGTCGCGTCGTCGAACGAAGGGGCCTCGGCGTCCCGGGCGGAGAGCACAGGCGCGTCGGTCTGCCAGTCGATCGCCAACCGGGGATCGAGCGGATGCACGGTGTGTTCCCGCTCGGGGGCGTAGGTGGCCGAGCACAGGTAGACCAGCGTCGCGTCCTCGGACTGCGCGCAGAATCCGTGCCCGATGCCCTCGGAGACGTAGAGCGCCTTGCGCTCGACATCGTCCAGCAACACGCTCTCCCAGCGACCGAACGTCGGGGACCCGACCCGCAGATCGACCACGACGTCGAGCAGGGCGCCGCGCACGCAGGTCAGGTATTTCGCCTGCCCGGGCGGGACGTCGGCGAAGTGCACGCCGCGGACCACGCCGCGAGCCGACACCGACATGTTGGCCTGAGCGAGATCCAGCGGGTGACCCACGACCTTCGCCAGGTGGTCGAACCGGTACCACTCCGTGAACATGCCACGCGGGTCGCCGTGCAGGCGCGGCGTGATCTCCCAGACCCCGTCGATGCTGAGCGGGCGGATATCCATGCGAGCTTCCTCGTCAACGCTTGTCGGGATTGGGGGACAGGCCCTCACCGTAGTCGAGCAGATCGAGCAGGTATTTGCCGTAGCCGCTCTTGAGCAGGGGGGTCGCGATCGCCCGTACCGCGTCCTCGTCGATGAAGCCCGCCCGCCAGGCGGCCTCCTCGATACAGCCGATCTTGAGCCCCTGGCGCTGCTCGATGACCCGGACGAACTCGGACGCCTGGACCATCGAGTCGAAGGTCCCGGTGTCCAGCCACGCCGTGCCGCGATCGAGCAGCGTCACGCTCAGTTCGTCCGCGCGCAGGTAGGCGTCGATGATCTCGGTGATCTCCAACTCGCCGCGTGCGCTGGGCTTGAGGTCGCGAGCGAACTCCACGACCCGGTTGTCGAAGAAATACAGCCCCGGGACCGCGTAACGGGACTTGGGCCGAGTGGGCTTCTCCTCGATGGACAGCGCCCGACCCTCGGCGTCGAACTCCACCACGCCGTAGGCACTCGGGTTCGCGACCGGGCAGGCGAAGACGCGTGCGCCCGTCAGATTCGTGTGGCCGCGCAACTGCCGTCCCAGACCGACACCGTGGAAGATGTTGTCGCCCAGGACGAGGGAGGCCGGTTCGTCGCCGATGAAGTCCGCGCCGAGTACGAAAGCCTGCGCGATTCCCTCGGGCCGCTCCTGCACGGCGTATTCGAGCCGCAGGCCCAGTCGCGACCCGTCCCCGAGCAGACGTCGGAACTGCGGCTGGTCGTGCGGGGTGGTGACGACCAGGATCTCGCGGATGCCGGACATGATCAAAGTGGACAGCGGATAGTAGATCATCGGCTTGTCGAAGACTGGCATGAGTTGCTTCGAGACAGCCTGGGTCAAAGGCCACAGACGGGAGCCGGTGCCACCCGCGAGAAGAATGCCGCGCATGGCGCACACCCTACGTGGTGCGGGTGAACACCAGGTTCGGTCGGATCACGAGTGGGTCCCGAACGACTCGCGGGGTCACCGGAAAGGCTTGGGGGGCTGCGTGTAGAATCCCCTCTCTATGCAGATCTTGGTTACAGGTGGGGCCGGCTTCATCGGCTCGGAGTTCGTTCGGGGTTTGTTGTCCCGTTCGAGCGTGTCCGACACGGTCACCGTTTTGGACAAGCTTTCCTACTCGGGCAACATCGCCAATCTGGCCGACGTCGCGGGACACCCGGGATACACCTTCGTCCAGGGCGACATTCGCGATGCGGACGTGGTCGATCAGATCGTGCCCGGTCACGACGTCGTGGTGCACTTCGCGGCCGAATCCCACGTCGACAGGTCGATCTCCGGTGCGATGGAGTTCGTGACCACCAACGTCGTGGGCACCCAGGTCCTCCTCGACGCCGCGCGCAAGCACCGGGTGAATCGCTTCGTCCACGTGTCCACCGACGAGGTGTACGGCTCGATCGCCGAGGGCTCGTGGACCGAGGGCTGGCCGCTGGCCCCCAACTCGCCGTACTCGGCGAGCAAGGCGGGCTCCGACCTGCTGGCCCTCGCGGCCTTCCGCACGCACGGCATGGACGTCGTGCTCACCCGCTGCTCCAACAACTACGGGCCGTACCAGTTCCCGGAGAAGATGATCCCGCTGTTCCTGACCAACCTGTTCGACGGACACTCGGTGCCGTTGTACGGGGACGGCGCGAACGTGCGGGACTGGCTGCACGTGTCGGACCACTGCGCGGGCATCGAGAAGGTCATGCGCCTCGGGCGTGCCGGCGAGACGTACCACATCGGCGGTGGCGTCGAGTTGACCAACAAGGAACTGACCGGCCTGCTTCTGGAAGCGTGCGGGGCGGACTGGGGGATGGTTCGCCGGGTCGAGGACCGCAAGGGGCACGACCTGCGCTACTCGTTGTCCATCCAAAAGATCCAGGACGAACTCGGTTACGCTCCGGCCATACCCTTCGACCGAGGTCTCGCGGACACCGTAGCCTGGTATAGGGCCAATCGACCCTGGTGGGAACCGTTGAAGGCCCGGGCATCCGGGGCCTGATCCGGCTCGATGGTGGACGCACCACCGCTCGCTCCGTCGCCCGATCACTTAGGTGTATGAATCCCATGACCACGTTCGACATCATGTTGCCGTACTACGGCCCCGTTTCGCTGATGCAGGCCGCCGTGCGGAGCGTCATGACGCAGTCCGATCGGGACTGGCGGCTCACCGTGGTCGACGACGGCCGCGAGGAGGGCGTCGCGGAGTGGTTCGAGGCGCTGGGCGACAAGCGCGTGCGGTACCAGCGCAACGAACGCAACCTCGGCGTCTCCGGCAACTACCGCAAGTGCATCGGTCTGGTCGAGTTCGACCGGGTGGTCCTGATGGGGACCGACGACATCATGCTGCCGAACTACCTCGAGTGCATGCGCGCGTCGCTCGCGGTGGCTCCGGACGTCGCGATGATCCAGCCGGGTGTCGAGGTCATCGACGGCCTCGGCCAGCCGCTGCGGACCCTGGTGGACGGGACCAAGCGGCGGATCTACGCACCCAAGGTGGACGGCCATCGGCTGATGGGCGGCCAGGAGTTGGCCACCGGGCTGGTGCGGGGCAACTGGTTGTACTTCCCGTCGATGTGCTGGCGTGCCGACGCGCTCAAGGCGGTGTCGTTCCGCGAGGATCTGCGGGTCACCCAGGACCTCGCGCTGGTCATGGAACTGCTGCTTCGCGGCGAGGAGTTGCTCGTCTCGAGCACGACCTGCTTCCAGTACCGCAGGCACGCGGCCAGCATCTCCTCGACCACGGCCGGCACCGGTGCCCGGTTCGCCGAGGAGCGCCGCTACTTCCTGGAACTGGCCAAAGTCGCCCAGGAGCACGGTTGGTCCCGCACGGCCAAGGCGGCCCGCTTCCACGTCGCGTCGCGGCTGCACGCGTTGACGCTGCTGCCGGGCGCCGTGCGTACGGGGCGCAAGGAGAGCGTGTCGAACATCGTCGCGCACGCGTTCGGTTCGGTGCGCCAGGCGCGATAACCCGCGTCTCGGCGGCCTCGACGGAAAGAGAATCGCACCATGGCTGAACCGACCGGCGCCGCCCCGCAGGCCGTGCCTGCGCGGGTCGCCGTCCTCGGCGGTAGCGGATTCATCGGTCGCCCCCTGTGCGCCGCCCTGACCGAACGCGGCCACGAGGTCGTCGCGATCGGTCGGCGCGAGCCGGCGACACCGCTCGCCGCGACCTTCGTGGCGTTGGACGTCCAGGAGGCCCGACCGCAGGTCGTCGCCGAGGTGTTGGGCGAGCATCGGATCACCCACGTGATCAACGCGGCGGGCGGCATGTGGGGGCTGAACGACGAGGAACTCGTCGGCGCGAACCTGACCCTGGTGGAGAACCTGATCGAGGCGATCGCGCTGCTGACCCCGGCCCCGCGGCTGGTGCAGTTCGGCACGGTGCACGAATACGGTCTGGTCCCGGTCGGCACGGTGCTCCGCGAGGACTCCCCGGCGCGGCCCGCGATGGCCTACGGCGAGCTGAAGTTGCGCTGCACCGAGCGGATCGGCGCGGCGGTCGAATCGCGCGGCCTGGACGCGATCGTGCTGCGGGTGGGCAACGTGGTGGGCGCCGGCCAACCCGGGCACAGCCTGCTCGGCGGTGTGGCCGCGAAGTTGTCGGCGGGCGCCGGGCTCGACGAGCCGGTGCGGCTGACCTTCGCCTCGCTGGGCGCGCGCCGGGACTTCGTCGACCTCGACGATGTCGTGGCCGCCACGGTCGCCGCCGCGGAGTCGAGCGCGCGCGGAGTGGTCAACGTCGGCGGTGGCGCCGGCGTGCCCGCCCGCGAGTTGGTCCGCCTGCTGATCGAGGCCAGTGGCGTGCCGGCCGAACTGGTCGAGGAATCGCCCGACCCCGGCCCGGACGAGCAGTGGCAGTGCATGTCCCTGGAGCACGCGAGCGAACTGCTGGGATGGCGGCCGCGACACTCGCTCGGCCACGCGATGGAACGCCTGTGGGCCCACCACGCCGGCGAGCGGGTGTCCTGACCCGCCGCCGCGACGCGGACCCCGCCGCCCGGCACGGACCGCGCCGGCGTCCGCACAGCACGAGCGCCGACAGCACGAGCCCCCGACGACGCGACCGCGTCGTCGGGGGCTCGTGCCGTCAGTGCGCGCGGGGGTTGCCGAACGCGTGCCGGGTCAGGTTGCGCACCCCGCCCTTGTCCCCGCGGCGAACCGCCTTGGGCACCAGGGTGAGCGCGTGCAGCCGCGAGCCGATGTGGTTGCGCGCGGCGGCTGCCGCGCGGTGCCAGCCCAGCGCCTCGAAGCGCTCGATCATGCCGGTGAAGTAGGTCCGCTCGGTGACGAACCGGCGGCCACTGGTGGCCGCGGCGGAGGAGTGACTGACCGCGTGCCGCCGGTAGCGGAAGCAGACCGTGTCGTCGACCACCATGGTCGCGTGCAGGCACAGCGCGTCGATCACCATGGCGAGGTCGTGCACCTCGTCCAGGTCGTCCGGGAAGCCGACCTTCTTGGCGATGTCGCTGCGCCAGGCCAGCGAGGGGAAGTACAGCCAGTTGCCCCGGATCAGTCCGACCGCGAGGTCCTCACCGCCGTAGAGCCGGCGGCCCTGCGCCTTGGGCGCGAACAGATGCCGCTTGACCTGGTCGACGAACGGCATCGCCGGGTTGCCGGCGGTGTCGATGACCTGCACGCCGGGCTGCACGATCTTCGCGTCCGGGAACTCCCGCAGGCAGTCCCGCACGGTGGCCAGGTAGTGCGGGAGCATCACGTCGTCCCCGCCCATGAAGACCAACAGCGGGTTCTCGACCAGCGAGAGGACCTTCTGGTAGTTCTTCGTCACACCCAACCGGTGGTCGTTGCGCCGATAGTCGATACGACTGTCCTCGAGGCTCGCGAACCACTCGGGTACACCGGGTTCGGAGCCGTCGTCGGTGACGATCAGGCGCCAGTTCTGGTCGGTCTGGGCGATGACGCTTCGGACGGCTTGCTGCATCATGCCCACGTCGCCGTAGTAGGGCATCGCGACGTCGATCGTTTCCAACACCATCTCCGGATCCGAGTTGAGTGAACGAGGTGCTTGTCAGGCCTGCACGACTGTGTCGGACGGCGTACCCCGCAACGCGTCGTCCCGTCGGGCATCGCTCACATGGTGCCCCACATCGCGCTTTCCCAGACTCCACAGCAGGAACGCCATCATCAGCGTGGTGACCAGAGAGCCGGTCAGGTAGGCCGCCTCGACCCGGAGCTGGATCGAACCCGGCGAGGCGGTCACCGCCACGAGCGCGGCGACGCCGACCACCCAGGACCACATCTGCTGCCGGTGGGCGCCCTGGGCCATCAGGGCCTGTCCCAGCACGAGTGCGAGCATGTAGCACAGGGTGCCCATGGAGAACCACGCGAAGTCCGCGGTGCCCAGGACCCTGGGCGCGCCGAACAGCGTCGGTACCAGCCACGGGCCTGCGACCGTGGCCACGAGCCCGCCACCCAGCCCCAGGACCGCGACGATTCCGCAACTGCGCAGCACCAGTTGGCGGAACGCGGCCCGATTCCCGGCCGCGTGCGCGCCGGCCAGCCCCGGGAGCAGCGAGGTCTGCAGCGAGCTGAAGACGAAGAGCGGCACTCGGGCCAGCACGATCGCCGACAGCAACGCGCTGACCAGCTCGACCTCGCCGGGTTCGAGCAGCTTGACGTTGATGACCGCGATGTTCACCACGATCTGGGACAACATCATCGAGACGATCAACAGGGCCAGGCCCTGGTACATCGCCTTCCACGGCACGGTGGTCCCCGGCAGCGCGTGCCGCAGCACCGGTCGCAGGGTGACCAGGACCGACAGGAGCGGGGCCGCGGTCAGGATCAGGCTGAACATCAGCGCCGACTGCACGTCGGCGACCCCGAGGGCGACGGCGAAGGCGATCCGCAGGCCGCCGTCGATCGCGAGCTGCGCGCCGTACTCGCGGAACAGGCCGAGTCCGGCGAGGATTCCGCGGGTGACCGCGGTCGCGGCGAGCCCGAGGAACGCGCCCGCCAGCGCGACGAGCATGCTGCGCTGTCCGGCGAACAGGCGATCGGAGATCGGCACGGCCCCGGCGGCGACCACCACGAGCACGGCCAGCAGGATTGCGCCGGCGAGGATCATTCCCCGCCGCAGCACGGGCGCGGCCCCTTCGCCCCCTATTTTCCGGGCGGCGACGATTCGGGTGATCTCCTGCTCGACAGGGGTATAAAATCCATATCCCACCGAGAATGCGATCGTCCACAAAACCGATACATTTGCCATGCCGTCGGAGGACAGCGTGTGGCCGGCGAGTGCGAGATGCACATATGAGGCGGCGCCCAGGACGACGACGCCGATGCCGACTCGGAGCGTGCCCGGGGGCAGGGCCCGGACGGCGCGTACTACGAGATTCACGGTGACCCGGCCGATGCGAAGTTGGGATGGATGGGGCGGCATGGGGGATCGGACCCACCCGCGTCGCCGCTCGACGGACCGCTCGGGCCCTCAGGACATGACCGTACAGGCGATCAAGGGCGACCTACCAGGCAGCCGATCGGTTAGGATCCTCTGAGGTGATGGGCCCATAGCTTCGCGAGTCTACTGGACATACGAGGCGACAGGTTCGACCGATGATCGACCGGAGGCCGCGCGGGCCGGGCCGAGTGCGCGTCGGTTCGTCCCTTCGGATTGTTGCTCGGAATAATCAGACGCGGTAGCGAAAACTCATCTCTTGGAGTGTCTGGTGCGGGACTACAGCGACGTATGGTTGGTGATTCCTGTCTTCAATGAAGATCAGGTCATCGCCCAAGTCGTCACGGATGCATCTCTAGTATTCCCGAACATTGTTTGCGTGGACGACGGCAGTTCGGACAACTCCGCCCGGGAGATCTTCGGAACCGTCGCCCATCTGGTGAAGCACCCGGTCAATCTCGGCCAGGGCGCCTCTTTGCAGACCGGAATGACCTACGCGCTCGCCCAACCCGGTGCCCGGTATTTCGTTACCTTCGACGCGGACGGGCAACACCGTGTCGAGGATGCCCAGGCCATGATCGAACGCCTGCGGGTGGGTGATGTCGACGTCGTGCTCGGATCCAGATTCCTGGAATCCACCACGGAGATCCCCAAGATAAAGCGAATCGTTCTGCGCACCGTCGCGGCGTTGAGTCTCACGTCGCGCAAACTCCGCTTGACGGACGCGCACAACGGACTGCGCGTCTTCAATCGAGAGGCTGCGGCGCGATTGCGCATCAGCATGAACGGAATGGCGCACGCGTCGGAGATCGTCGGTTTCCTGGCGCGCTCGGGTCTGCGGATCACGGAGATGCCCGTCTCCGTGATCTACACCGAGTACTCGAAAGCCAAGGGGCAATCGCTCATCAATGGCGTGAACATCCTCTTTGACATGTCGGTTCGGCAGCGGGGTAAATGATCGTATGTTGATCCAGGGAATTCTCCTCCTCGGTGCCGCGGGCCTGCTGGCCCTGTTCGTCATCCAGTGGGACCAGGTGCGTACCCGGGCCTGGAAGCGCATCGCGTTCCTGTTGTTCGTCGGTGTGAACGCCTACGCGGTGATTCGTCCCTCCGACACCACGTGGCTCGCACACAAGGTGGGCGTCGGTCGTGGAACCGACTTGATCCTCTACGGCCTCGTAGTGGGTGTCGCCTTCATGGCGATGAACACCTTCATGCGGTTCCGGTCCCTGGAGAAGAAGATCACCGACCTGGCGCGCAGCGTGGCCATCCGCGAGGCGCAGTTGCTCAACGCGAACCGGCCGCCGGCGCCGGCTCGGGTCGAGCTCACGGAGGGTGCCGAGCCGCCGGAGGTCGCCGAGGTTCCGGCCTCCGAGCACATCTCGACCAGCTGATTCGATTCTCGGGCGGACGACCGGGCCGCGCCGCACGCACACGGAAGTGGACCCGAGTCCGAAGATGGTCGTATCGCGCAGGAATGTGTTTGTCGGTGGTTGCGCTCTCGCGCTCGGTGGCGCGGGTGCGATCGGGGCGGTCGAGTTGCTCGACCGGGGCGGGACCGCGAAGCCGCGGCCCGTCCGCCCGGCGCCCGCGGGCTCCGGCGCATCGAGGGTGCTCAACGTGGTCGCGCACCACGACGACGATCTGCTGTTCCTCAGTCCGGAGTTGCTGGACAACCTGGCGGCGGGCGCCGCGCTGCGCACGGTGTACTTCAACGCCTCGGACTACGCGGACTATCCGAAGTACATGAAGGATCGCGAGGCGGGTCTGCGCGACGCCTACGCGCAGACCGTGGGCGCCAAGCCCGGCGAGTGGAAGGCGCAGCCCTACGACATGGGCGGCGTGCGCGCGACGTTGTGGACGCTGGGGGATCGGGTGTCCATACTCGAGACCCGGATTCCGGACGGCTTCATGCGCACTCCGCTCGGCGCGAAACGCATGTGGGGTCTGTACGCCGACAACACCCGGATCGCCACCCGCCCCGGGGACGCCTTCCCGGCCCAGGAGTTCGACCGCGACGGCCTGGCCGCCTTTCTGCGCGGGGTGCGGGACGAGTTCAAGCCGGATCGGGTCAACACGCTGGATCCGACCTCCGACCTCCAGGGCGACCCGGATCCGGTGGGCGGATTCCACCAGGATCACGTGGCCGTGGCCCGCATGGTGATGTACGCCCTGGAGCAGGACGTTCCGGCGTCGCCCGTCGTATATCACCGCGACTACACGATCCAGCAGGAACCGCCGAATCTGAGCCCCGAACAGGCGGCGAAGAAAAAGCAGGCATTCGCCATCTACACCGAATACGACGCGGACGCCAAGCGCAGCAAGGTATACGGTCCGTGGCTGCACAAGTCCTATCTCGCGAACGCCGCGTGGCGCCGTGATCTCGTGCTCCCGATGCCGGTTCCCGATCGGGCCGCCCCGATCGCCGGGCATCCCTATCTGGGGCCGCGATATCGCATCCGCAATCGCGGCAACGGGCTGGAGTTGACCGTACGCCCGGAACCCGACGCCCCGTTGACCGCCGCGGCGGCCAAGGGCCACGAGGGCACCGTGTTCCGGCTGGCCGGTATCCGGTACGGCTGGGGGCTGCTCCCGGTCGCCGGCGACCGGATCGTGGCGATCCCCGGCGCCGCCACGACCGCCGATTGTGTGCCCCGGTTGGCCGCGCGGGCCCTGGACCCGGCGCAGGCGCTGCGCGTGCGCGGCGATGTCGCCGGCGGATTCGGCCTGCTGTTCGCGCATTCCGGTATGGCGCTCACCGGAGCCCGCGCACCGGGCGGAGATGTATTTCAGGCACCGCCCGGCGGCGGGGACGCCCAAAAATGGGACTTCATCAAGGTCTGAATTCGGCTCGTTTATGCCATGCGATATCCTTGCCCGGCCCAGGACGTGTGTTTCACCCGGACCGAACGAGGATTCGTGACCGTCTCAGACAGCGCGCGGACGACCGCTCCACCGATGGGTTCGGTCGCCTCGCCGGGCCCGCCTCGACCCCGTGGATCCGGAAGGCTGGTGCGAGGAGTGCTGATCCTGCTCGCCGCCCTGGCGCTGTCCTGGCTGGTGCCGATCGCGGCCTACGCGGCCCACGTCGCGGTCGTGTTGCCGGTGCTCTTCGTCGGCCTCGTGGCGTCGCTGCTGCGCTCGGGGCGGACCGTGACGGACCGGCTGGTCATCGCGTTCGCCCTGGTCACAGGCGCGACCTGCCTGGCCGGGCTGGTGTTCTCGGTGTGGCCGTGGGGCCTGCACCCGGTGCCGGTGGCCGGAGTCGGCTTCAGTGCCGTGTCGATCGTGGCGGTGGTCGCCGGCCGCCGTCCGGCGCTGCCGCGGATCCTGGCCCCGGGCGATGTGGTGACCGCGGCGCTGACCGCGGTGGTCACCTTCGGGACCCTTTATCCCTACCTCGGTCGCGGCCTGGTCGGCCGGTTGTCCCTGGTCGCGGTGGCCGAGGACCTCGGCCGGCATTTCGCGCTCTACGACACGATCAGGACCGCCGGTGGTTACACGTTCCTGAATCGCTCGGAAACGCGAACCGGACTGACGAATGAACTTTTCGGTTATCCGCAGGGCAGCCACTTCGGGATGAGTCTGTTCGACAACTTCCTGCGTTCGAGCACCACCGCGGGTTCCGGCACGACCGCGTTGAACCATTTCGTCTACTTCTACGCGGCCACATTCGTCTTCCTCGTCTTCGCGGTTTTGTGGTCGATGCGCTGGATCGCCGGACCCGCGTTGTCGACGTGGCGCTATGTCGTGGTCGGCGGCGCCGCCGCCGCGTACCTGTACTTCGGCGACGGCATGTCGATGTTCCTGCGCGGGTTCCCGAGCGAGTTCGTCGGGCTCGGCCTGCTCGCGCTGATGGTCGCGGTCACCACCCGACCGCTTCCCCGGCTGCGCGAGCAGATGTGCGTGCTGGCCGCGCTGACCACCGGATTGTCCTTTACCTACTACCTGTTCCTGCCGCTGGCCGGCGTGCTGCTCCTGGTCTGGGTGGTGGGCAACCGCAAGCGACTGTGGGTGCAGCCGCTGTGGACCGTCGGCGCGGTCGTGGTCACCGCGGTCGGCGCGCTGTACCTGCCGATCCTCAACAGCGAGTCGGTGAAGTCGGATTCGTTGAACGCGGGCGGCGGGATCAGCCCCACCATCCGGCACCTGATCGTGGTCCTGGTCTTCGTGACCGCGCTGGGTCTGGCCTCCCGGTCCGCGTGGCGCCACCCGGTCCGGCGGATGGCGATCCTGTGGCTGGGCGGCGCGACCGGGATCGTCGCGCTGATGTACCTCTACCAGAGCCGCATCCTGGGCGAGACCTCCTACTACTACGAGAAGTTGCTGCACCAGTTGATCGTGGTCGGCCTGGTCTGCCTGGGTGGTACCTGGTTCGTGGCGCCGAGATGGCGGCCCGGCCACTTCGCCGCCCGCTCGCGGGTCGCCGAGCCGTTCACCCGTCCGCTGACCGCGAGCGCGCTGGCGCTGTGCGTGGTGGTTTCCATCGGCTACAACGCGAACCCCGACCGCGAGGTCTGGCGCAAGCCGCCGAAGGATCTCAGCTGGGGTGTGGGCTACTTCGAGAAGAAGATGGACCAGCCCAGGCTTGCCCAGTTGATCCTGGCCGTGATGAAGGCCCAGCCCAAGCCCCAGGGCCACGCGACGATAGTGCAGATGAAGAACGACTGGCAGGCCAACTACTACGGGACGCTGTGGGTCGACGTGCTCTCGCGCAACCTCGGCACCGCGTGGCAGACCAAGCCCACCTACGGCAACCAGGAGACCCCGGAGCAACTCACCCAGCGCATCGCGGTCAAGTTCCCCAAGCTGCCGATGCGAGTGGTCACCGACGACCCGGTGACCCTGGCGACCCTGCAGACGTTGCGGCGGGACCGCCCCGACCTGCGGCTGGAAGTACTGTTCAGCAACCCCACCCGGTGCACCTACGACTTCAAGGCCCAGCCGATGCTCAAGCCCGGCGAGCGTCTCGCGTCGGTGCCGCGGATCCCGTTCCCCGCCAACGGCTGCAAGAGCCCGCAAGACGCGCCCGACAGGAAGTGACATGAGCGAGCCCCTCGACCTCCGGGTCTGCGTCGTCGTCATCGTGTACAACGACGCGGACCGACTCGCCGAAGCGGTGCGCTCGGCCCTGACGCAGGGCGAGGTGGTGGGTGAGCTGGTGATCGTGGACGACGCCTCGACCGACGCCACGCCCGAGGTGTGCGCGCGGCTCGCGGCCGAGGATCCGCGGGTGCGGATCGTGCGCCGGGCGGACAACAGCGGTGGATGCGGCTCCCCGCGCAACGACGGGGTGCGCGCCGCGCGCGCCGCCCGGATCGTGTTCCTGGACAGCGACGACGTGCTGCCGCCCGGCGCGGTGGCGGTGCTCTCGGCCGCCGCGGACGCGCACGACGCCGAGGTCGTGGCCGGGCTGTGCGTACGCCGGGAACTGCCCAGGGTGCGCGATGTGCCCTGGCAGCCGCAGTTGTTCACGACCGCGGCCGTGCACGCCGACCCGGAGCTGCGACCCGAGACGGTGTGGGACACCCTCTCGGTCAACAAGCTCTACGACCGGGCGTTCCTGCTCGAGCACGACATCCGCTTTCCCGACGGCGCCGCGCACTACGAGGACTTCGTGTTCACGGCGCGCGTGTACGCGGCCGGGCCCCGCCTGGCGGTGGTGCCGGACCACGTGTACACGTGGCACGTGCGCCGCGACGGCGGCGACCCCTCGATCTCGCTGCGCCGGGACCGGGTGGCCAACTGGCTCGACCGGCTCGACGCGCACCGACAGGTCGTGGACATCTTCACCGAGGCCGGCCGCACCGCGCTGCGGGCGGCGGCGCTGACCAAGTTCCTCGAGCACGACCTGCGGCTGTACCTGCGGGACCTGGGCGCGCGCACCGCCGAGTACCGGGAGGAGTGGTGGCGCGCCTGCCGGGCACACCTCGCCTCCTTCGAACCCGAGGCGTTCGCGCGGGCGTTCCCCACCGCTCGGTGGGCCGCGGCCGTGATCGCCGCACACGAGACGCCCGCGGGCGTCGCGCGGCTCGCCGAACTGGCGGCCGAGCCGCCGCGCCTGATCGGTCCGTACCCGGAGCACGCGGGCACGCCGGTGTGGGACGAGACCGGACCGAAGGTGGTCCTGGACGGGCTCGCGGAGATCGCGCCCGCCGACCTGCCCGCGGTCGTGGAGGCGAACGTGCGCGGCACGGTCGGCAACACGCTGGACGTCACGGTGCACGACCTGTACGGCCGGCTCGCGGCGGCCGGCCCGGTCCGGCTCGACCTGGAACTGCGCGATCGACACGGCATCGAGGTCCGGGCCGTGGGCGTGCGCGAGGGGCTGCTGCGCGGTCTCGCGGACGCGTCCGGCTGGTCCACGACCGTCACCGTCGAGGGAACCGTGCTGGCCGGCGCGGAGCCCTTCACGGTGTGGGACGTGTGGGCCCGGGTGCACCTGGCCGAGGGCCCGCCGCTGGTCACCAAGGTTCGGGCCGGGACGGGACTGGGCCGCCGGTTGCGCCCGGACCTGCGGCACGGAGTCGCGTTCGTGCAGTTCTACCGGACCGCGAGCCGCTCGCTGGCGATTCGCCACGCGGGCGGTGGGGTCGGTGTGCGCGAGGTGTTGGGCGCCCGGCTCCGCCGCCGCCGGGCGTCATGACCCGACCGACCCGATCCGCCCGGCGGGGTCGACCCGCCGGGCGGGCTCACCGGTAGACGTAGTCGAAGATCTGCTCCCAGCGTTCCAGCACCGCCTCCGGCGCGAACCGGGTGACGTCCTCGAGCCCCCGCTTGCCGAGCCGGTCGCGCAGGTCGCGGTCGCGGATCAGGCGCTCCAGCGCGGCGGTGAACTCGTGGGTGTTGCCCCGCGGCACCAGGAGACCGTTGCGCTCGTGGGTGAGGATCTCGCGCACGCCCGGCGCGCAGTCGAACGCGACGCTGGGCACGCCCATCGCCATCGCCTCCATCAGCGAGATCGGGAAGCCCTCGGCGCGCGAGGGGGCGACGAACACCGAGCCCTCGCGCAGCGCGCCCTCGACATCGGCGGTCTGCCCGGCGAACTCGACGGTGCCGGTCAGGCCGAGCGCCGCCGCCTGGGCGCGCAGCCGGCCCTCCTCGGGACCCGACCCGTACAGCCGCAGCCGCCACTCGGGATTGCGCCGGGCCACCTCGACCCACGCCTCCAGGAGCAGGTCGTAGCCCTTCTCGAAGGAGAGCCGACCCAGCCCCACCACCAGCGGATCGGCCCGCTCGGAGAACGTCTGCGGCCTGATCGGCAGCGGGTTCGGCAGCACGTCGACGTTGTTGAGCCCGTCCCGGCTCCACGCGTCCGCGTCCTCGACGGTGAGCAGCAGCAACCGGTCCACGTCGGCGAACCAGCGGCGCACCCGGCGCGCGCGCGAGGAGTTGGCGGACGCCTCGAACGACTCGTGGCTCATCCCGATCACCCGCAGCCCGGAGGTGTCCGCGAGAGCGACCCACTCCATCGCCCAGACCTGCGGCGCGATCACGATCGCGCCCGGCCGGGCCGCGCGGAACAACGCGGTCAGCCGGTCGGCGGCCTGCCGCATCGACGCCTTGCGCAACATCTCGCGGCGTTGCGCGCCGACGTTGAGCCGATCCCGCACGGTGCGCGGACCCCAGGCCGACGGCGGGTGCACGCGGTGCAGCACGCTGGTGCGATACGGCAGATCACGGCCGTAGTCGTGCACGGTCTCCGGGTGCACCACGCCGATCAGGTGCACGGTGTGCCCGCTCGCCTGGAGCATCCCCGCCGTGTGGTGCGCCCAGCGCTGGAGCCCGCCGAGTTCCTCGATGTTGTTGCAGACGATGAAGATGTCGCGCGGTGTGCGCGTCACGATTGCCTCGCTCACTGCTGCCTCGCTCACTGCGCGCCCCCGGTCGGGAAGAAGCGGGCGACGATCTCCTTGGCGGCGGTGCCCCGGTCGTATTCGCCGTAGGACTTCACGAACGCCCGGCGCCGGTCCGCGTAGCGTTCGCGCATGCCCTCCACCTCGCGTATCGCCGCGAACAGCGCGTCCTGGTCGCCGGCGAGCGGCCCGGGCGCCTGCTCGGCGAGTTCGAAGTAGGCACCGCGCGACTGCCGGGTGTAGGCGTCGTAGTCGTAGGTGTAGAACACCATCGGCCGATCCAGCAGCGCGTAGTCGAACATCAGCGACGAGTAGTCGGTGATCAGCACGTCGGCCAGCCGCAACAGCGGCGTGACGTCGTGCGTGGTGGACGCGTCGCGCACGTCCGCCGCCAGCGACGGCGGCAGTTCCACCTCGTCCAGGTAGTGCGTACGCACCAGCAGCACGAACTCCTCGCCCAGCTCCGCGACCCAGCGCTCGAGATCGAACGGCATCTCGAAGTCCTCGTCCTCGCCGCGCGGCCGGAACGTCGGCGCGTACAGCACGATCCGGCGCGGATCGTCGACCAGGCCCAACTCGGCCCGCAGCGCCTCGACATCGGCGGTCCCGGCGTCCTTGTCGGCCAGCGCGTCGTTGCGCGGGTAGCCCACGCGCAGCGGCTCGGCGCGCAGCCGGTAGGCGGCCATCAGCGTGTCGACGTCGTGCTCGGAGCGGACCACGAAGTAGTCGAAGCGGTCCACGCCCTTTTGCAACCGGGCCTGGGCCGCGGCGTCGGACTGCTTGACCGAGGGCATGTCGAAGCCCATGCGCTTGAGCGCGGAGCCGTGCCAGGTCTGGATGTACGTGGTGCCGGGATTCTTCACCGCGTCACCCAGCACGCCCTGGTTGTCGATCCAGAACTCGGCCTGGGCGAGCGCCTTGTAGTGCGCCCACGAGCCGCGCTTGACCAGCGTGGCGTCCTTGGGGAAGCCCGCCCGGCTCTCCGCGTAGACCCACACCGCCTCGAACCTGGCACCGGAGCGCCGCAGTTCCTCGTGGATGTAGCGCGGGTTGTCGCTGTACTGCAGGCCGAGGTGGCTCTCGAAGACGACCAGACCCTTGCGCACCGGCAGCTTGGCCAGCGCGGTCCGGGCCAGTCGGAACGCCTCCCGCTTGCGCGCCCCGGTCCGGGTGATCTGCTTGCGGGCGGTGGCGACCAGCTTGTGACCGAACGGGCTGTCTGCGGTACGCAGCACCAACTCGCGGCCCTTGCGCGCGATCGCGCCCTCGTGCGTGATGGTGAAGGACAGGTGCCCCTTGTCCGTGATGAACGGGACCACGTGGTCGCCGACGGCCTTGCTCAGCCGGGGCCGGATCGGGATCCGCCGCGCGTCCTCGGGCAGCGAGGTGGCGAAGATACGACTCGTGGTCACCACGCCGTCGACCGTCAGGTCCATCCGCACGTCCCACACCGGGTCCAGCACCCCGACCGGGTGCAGTGTGCGGGTGAGGTCGACGGTGGTCTCCCACACCAGTCCCTCGGGCGTGTGCCGGATCGAGTCCACCGGGACGTGCACCGTGGTCATCGCGAGCTTCTTGCGCCGGGAGCGGAACTCCAGACGGGCGGAGAGCTTCGCGGTCGGCGCGATCCGGTCCAGCGGATTGACGATCAGCCCGGCGAGGCGGAGCGAGCCGCCGGAGGAGGAGTAGTGCGTCAGGTCGTTGCCCAGCCAGACCAGGTTCAGCGGCTTGGACCAGGTCACCAGGTCGGTGACGTCCAGGACCGCGCGACCGAGCTCGTCGTCCAGGTGCTCCGCGCACCAGTAGACCCGGCCGTCTTGCCGGTGCAGCGGCGCGCACACCTTGGTGCGGTTGAGCACCATGTCGATCGCGGTGAGCAGGTTCGGCCAGTCGTCGCGCAGCACCAGATACGCGGCCAGCGCCGGGATGTGCTTGGCCTGGCGGAACGCGCGCGGGTCCAGCGTGGCCAGGTACTCCTGGGCCATCGGGATGAACTCGCGACGGAATTCCTCGGTCTGGAACGGCAGGCCCCACAGGTAGAGCACCAGGTCGTGCTGGAGGAACTTGATGTCCTTCCGCAGCTTCAGCGCCCGGTGTTCCTCGCCGTGCAACTCCTCGTCGATCCGGCGGTGGATGGTCAGCCGGTCGGCGAAGTTACGCAGCTCGCCGCGGCGGTTGGAGATCGAACGCACCTTCGCGTCCTCGACCACCCGCCACTGGTAGACGGTGTTGGGGATCAGCGTGATCCGGTTCGCCGCCAGGTAGGCACGGGCCGAGAACAGCAGGTCCTCGTAGTGCAGGCCCTCGGGGAAGCGCAGTTCGTGCTCGTCCAGGAAGGCACGCCGGTAGCACTTGTTGGTGGACAGCGTGTCGTAGAGCAACTCCGGGCGCTCGTCCAGCGACTCGAGCACCGCGCGTTCCGCGTACAGCTCCGGGTACCACGGGGTCTGCTTGCCCTTGCGGCTCTCGTGCACGCGCACGCACAGCCCGGAGATCAGGTCCGACCCGGTCTCCTCGGCGGCCACCAGCATGTTCTTGCACGCGTGCCGGTCCAGCGTGTCGTCGCTGTCCAGGAACATCACGAAGGTGCCCCGGGCCTGGTCGATGCCCTCGTTGCGGGGTCGGCTGCATCCGCCGCTGTTGTGCGGCAGCCGGATCGCTCGCACCTTGTCCGGGTGCTCGGCCGCGAACCGCTCCGCCACCGCGAAACTGTCGTCCGAACTGGCGTCGTCGACGATCAGGATCTCGAGGTTGTCCAGCGTCTGACGCAGCACCGAGTCCACCGCGCGCGGCAGTCGGGCCGCGTCGTTGTAGACGATCACGATCACGCTCACGTCGGGTGCGCGAGACACACTCATGCGGCCACCTCCGCGGGCGGGGTTCGGGAACGGTGCTTCGAGCTTAGTCAGGCTGCGGAGGGCCGGGCCAATCCCGGTCGCGGGACGCCACACGCCGGGCGGCGGCACATCCGCCGGGCATCGACGGGACGGACACGGGACGGACACCGCACGGACAATGGAGACGCGAACGCGGTGCGCGCGGTTCGGCCCGGCGGCCTCGCGAGGGCGGCCGGAAATCGGTTCTCGCTCGCGGGTGGCGGACGACGGCGGATGATCCGTTAACCTGTCTCGTTGTTTCGGGGAACTCCCCACACCCTCCGCTCGATCGGCGTTGCTGCGGCGATTGCTCAAAGGAGTGATGGCGCCTGTCCACTGCCCTGGTCGTCACAGAGCCCACCTCCACCGGTTCGACGGCTCGGACGGATCGGCCGGATCCCGCCCCGCTGCTCGCCGAGCTGTCCGCGATCGACCGCCGGGTCCCCGAGATCGAGGTGGTCGCGGCGGACGCCCTCGCGAGCGCCCTGGCCGGCGGCGACTGTCGGGTGACCCTCGTCGACGCGCGCTTCGTCGGCCACCGGCATGCGCTGCGCCTGGTGATCGCCGACACCCGTTTCCCGGTCGCGCACGTGCCCGGCGTGCTCGCGCTCGAGGGCGAGGCGCGCGCCGAGGCGGCCCGGATCCTGGCCGCGCTCGACCGGCAGCCGGCGAACGTGTGCGTCCCCGACCTGCTGGCCGAACGATTGACCGAGGCCGGCATCGCGCCGCGCGAGGTCCCGCTGGGCGACCTGGTCGCCGAGGTCGCCCACGACGAGGCCGCGCGCACCCGGGCGCTGGCCGCGGTGGCGGCCGTGGACGACGAGCGGATCCGGCTGAACTCGGCGGTCAAGGCCCGGGACGGCTTCTTCACCACGTTCGCGGTGAGCACGTGGTCGCGCTACCTCGCGCGCTGGTGCGCCCGCCGGGGGCTGACCCCCAACCAGGTCACCGTCGCGTCGCTGTTCGTCGCACTGATGGCGGCGGCCGGGGCCGCGACCGGCACCCGCGCGGGATACATCGCCGCGGCGCTGGGCCTGTACTTCTCCTTCGTGCTGGACTGCACCGACGGCCAGCTCGCGCGCTACGCGGTGAGCTACTCGCGGATCGGCTCGTGGCTGGACGCCACCTTCGACCGGGCCAAGGAGTACGCGGTCTACGCGGGCCTCGCGCTCGGCGCGGCCCGGCACGACGACGACGTGTGGACCCTCGCGCTGGTCGCGATGGTGGTGATGACCACCCGGCACATCGTCGACTTCGCCTTCAACGAGACCCGACGCGGCATCGGCGGCGGAGACGACGACAGCGCCGACGGCGGTGCGGGCGCCAAGCTCTCCGGCAAGCTGAACTCGGTCGGCTGGACCGTGTGGGCCCGGCGGATGATCATCCTGCCGATCGGCGAGCGCTGGGCGCTGATCGCCGTGCTCACCGCCACCACCACGCCGCGGATCACCTTCGTCGTGCTGATCGTCGGCTGCGTGCTCGCCGCCTGCTACACCTCGCTGGGCCGGATCCTGCGCTCGCTGCCGCGCCGCGCCGCGTTCGTCCCGCAGGTGGGCGAACACCTCGCCGCACTCGCCGACAGCGGTCCGCTCGCCGAACTGGTGGGCCGGCTGCGGTTGCGCGTCCCGGCCCCCGCCGCCGCCCTGCTCGGCACCGCCGCACTGGTCGCGGTGCTGCTCGCGGGCGGCGCGGGCGAGTGGTGGGGCCTGGCCGGTGCCGGCGCCTACGCGCTGTGTGCCGGGATCGCGATCGGCCGGCCACTGGTGCGCCGGCTCGACTGGGTGGTGCCGCCGATCTTCCGGGCCGCCGAGTACGCCGCGATCACCATCCTCGCGGCCCGGGTGGTGCCCACCGCGGTGGCCGCCGCGTTCGGCTTGGTCGCGGCCACGGCCTACCATCACTACGACACGGTGTACCGCCTGCGCGGTGGCTACGGCGCCCCGCCCCGGGCGCTGGTGTGGCTGGTGCTCGGTCACGAGGGGCGGGTGCTCCTGGTGACCTTGCTGGCCGCACTGGGCTCGGGCACCCTGCGCACCGGCCTGATCGCGACGGCCGTCGTGCTCGCGGCGATCGTGCTCACCGAGAGTGTCGTGTTCTGGGTGCGCGGCGCGCGCCCCGACATCGACGACGTGACCCCGGTGGGACCGGCTCCCTCGGCCTCGACGCCGCCGTACCGCCCCCTGGAGGCCGCCGCCGCGGCGGCCTCCGATCGAACTGGAGACCTCTCATGATCGGCCTCGTTCTCGCCGCCGGCGCCGGCCGCCGGCTGCGCCCGCACACCGACACGCTGCCCAAGGCCCTGGTGCCGGTGGGCGCGCCCGGTGCGCCGGACAGCGAACGGTCGATCCTGGAGGTCACCCTCTCCCACTACGCCGCGGTCGGCCTGACCGAGGCCGCGATCGTGGTCGGCTACTGCGGCGACGCGATCCGCGACCGGCAGGGCCTGCTGGAGCGCCGCTACGGTCTGAAGCTGCACATGGTCGACAACGACAAGGCCGAGGAGTGGAACAACGCCTACTCCCTGTGGTGCGCGCGCGACCATCTCGCGGACGGCGTGCTGCTGGCCAACGGCGACACGCTGCACCCGGTCTCGGTCCAGGAGACGATGCTGGCCGCGCGCGATACCTCCGGGGCCGACGCCAAGGGCATCATCCTGGCCCTGGACACCGCCAAGCCGCTCGCCGACGAGGAAATGAAGGTCACCCTCGGCGAGGACGGCCGGATGCGCCGGATCACCAAGCTGATGGACCCGGCCGAGGCGGCCGGCGAGTACATCGGCGTCACGCTGATCGAGGGCCACGCGGCGCCCGCGTTGATCGACGCGCTGCGCGCGACCTTCGAGCGCGACCCACAGCTCTACTACGAGGACGGCTACCAGGAACTGGTGAACCGGGGCGGTCGGGTCGACGTGCAGCCGATCAGCGCGTCGGACACCCGGGTGCCGTGGACCGAGATCGACACCACCGAGGACCTCATGGTCGCGCGGGAGATCGCGTGCCGGTACTGACCCGTCTGGTCCCCACCCCGCTCACCGTCGACATCCGCGCGGGTGCGGTCGACGACCTCGCGGGCATCCTGGCCGACCGCCGGGTCTCCACGTCGGGTCGGATAGCGGTCGTGGTCAGCGAGGGCTCCGGGGCCCGGCTGCGCGAGCGGTTCGCGCCGCACCTGCCCGGCGCCGAGTGGTACACCGTCGCCGGCGGCACACTGACCGCCGCCGTAGACCTCGCCGACCGCATGCGCGGCGGCGCCTACGACGCCGTGGTCGGTCTGGGCGGCGGCCGGGTCCTGGACGCGACCAAGTACGCCGCCGCGCGGGTGGGCCTGCCCATGGTCGCGGTCGCCACCAATCTCGCCCACGACGGCATCGCGTCGCCGGTGAGCATCCTGGACAACGACGCGGGGCGCGGCTCCTACGGCGTGCCCACACCGATCGCCCTGGTGGTGGACCTGGACCTGGTCCGCGCGGCGCCGCAGCGCTTCGTCCGCTCCGGCATCGGCGAATCCCTGTCCAATCTGTGCGCGGTGGCCGACTGGGAGCTGTCCCAGCGCGAGACCGGCGAGCCGGTGGACGGCCTCGCGGTCGCGCTGGCCCGCACCTCCGGCGACTCGATCCTGCACCGCCCCGGCGGCATCGAGGACGACGACTTCCTCGTGGCCCTGGCCGAGGGCCTCGTACTCTCCGGCATCGCGATGTCCGTCGCCGGCACCACCCGCCCCTGCAGCGGAGCCTGTCACGAGATCTCGCACGCCATCGACCTGCTCTACGGCGAGCGCGACGGCCACGACGGGCTGCATGGCGAACAGGTCGGCCTGGGCGCCGCGTTCGCCACCCACCTGCGTGGCGACACCGCACTGACGAAGCTCTTGACGAGCGCCCTTGATCGGCACAGGCTGCCGGTCGTGCCGGAGCATCTCGGCCTGACCATCGACGAATTCGTGGCGGCGGTGAGTCACGCGCCCCAGACCCGTCCGGGACGCTTCACCATCCTCGAACATCTCGACCTCGACAATGACGCCATCCGGGATTCGGTGACCGAATATGTCCACACCTACGGCGGCTGAGCTTCGCTCGGTCGTACACCCCGAGGGCCTGCTCGATCGGCGCAGTGGCGAACACTGGGCCGGACGCATCTACATGCGGCAGATCTCCCTCCAGGTCACCCGACGCATCGTCGGGACCCGGGTGACGCCCAACGGCCTCACCTACATGATGATCCTCGCGGGCATCGCCGCCGGCGCCGCGCTGATCCTGCCCGGGATCGCGGGGCCGCTCGCGGCGCTGCTCCTGGTGCAGCTCTACCTGCTGCTCGACTGCGTCGACGGCGAGGTGGCGCGCTGGCGGCGGCAGACCTCGGTCACCGGCGTCTACCTCGACCGGGTCGGCCACTACCTCTCCGAGGCCGCGCTGCTCTCCGGCGCGGGCCTGCATGCCGCGGGTGTCCTGGACGGCGGCGGCTTCAACGGCTACGCGACGCTGGGCGTGGTCGCCGCGCTGGGCGCGATCCTGATCAAGTCGGAGACCGACCTGGTCGACGGCGCGCGGGCGAAGAGCGGCCTGCCGCCGGTCCAGGACGCCGCCGCCGTGCCGCGTTCCTCGGGCGCCGCGTCGGCGCGCAAGATCGTCGCCTCGCTCAAGTTCCACCGCCTGGTCGGCGCCGTCGAGGCGTCGATCTTCCTGCTCCTGGCGGGTGTACTCGACCTGGTGGCCGACGACGGCGGCCTGCTGTACAGCAGGATCGCGGTGAGCGCGCTCGCCGCCATCGCGCTCCTGCAGACCGTGCTGCACCTGGTCAGCGTGCTGATGTCGAGCAGGCTCCGGTGACCGCCGAGGCTGCCGAGGGGCAGCGCGCGGGCGAGGCGAAGGCACAGGCGATCGCGCTCGGCGCGGTGGTGCTGACCATGGGCGACCGCCCGGACGAGCTGAACCGGCTGCTGCGTTCGGTGGCCGATCAGCACGGCGAGCCGATGACGGTGGTCGTGGTGGCCAACGGCGGCCCGCTGCCGGAGCTGCCCGAGGGCGTGGTGGGCATCACCCTGCCGGAGAACGTGGGCATCCCGGCCGGCCGCAACGTGGGTACCGCCGGCCTGCCCGACGACGTCGACGTGGTGCTCTTCCTCGACGACGACGGCCGACTCGCCGGCACCGACGCCGGCCGACTGCTGCGCGAGGCGTTCGCGGCGAACCCGCGCCTGGGCATCGTCAGCTTCCGGATCGTGGATCCGGAGAGCGGCGAGACCCAGCGCCGGCACGTGCCCCGGATCCGGGTCGGCGACCCGCTGCGCTCGGGCCCGGTGACCACCTTCCTCGGCGGCGCCAGCGCGGTGCGCGCGGCGGTGCTGCGCGAGGTCGGCGGGCTGCCCGACGACTTCTTCTACGCGCACGAGGAGACCGACCTGGCCTGGCGCGCGCTCGACGCCGGCTGGGAGATCGACTACCGCGCGGACATCGTGCTGGAACACCCCAAGACCAGCCCGGCCCGGCACGCGGCGTTCTTCCGGATGAACGCGCGCAACCGCGTCTACCTGGCCCGGCGCAACCTGCCGTGGCCGATCGTGCCCGCCTATCTGGGCACGTGGGTCGTCCTGACCGCCGCCCGCCGGCCGTCCAAGGAGAACGCCCAAGCCTGGCTGGCCGGCTTCCGCGAGGGGTGGAAGACCCCGAGTGGCCCGCGCAAGCCGATGTCCTGGCGCACGGTCTGGCGGATGACCAGGCTCGGCCGTCCGCCGGTCATCTGACAGGCTGGAATCCCCGTACCGTTTCGATTTCGACCCGACGCAGACGAAAGTGTCAACGTGGCCAACAGCGCGCAGGCCGACACCCTGAGCCCACAGGGGACGTCGGCGCCCCCCGGTTCCACCGAACCCCTGGCGGACCTCGCCGCCCGCTACAAGCTGACGGTCAGCGGGGCCCGTCCCGGACTGCTCTCCTACACCAGGCAGCTCTGGGCCCGACGCCACTTCATCGTGGCCTTCGCCAACGCCAAGACCCGGGCGACGTACAGCACCGCCAAGCTCGGCCAGGTCTGGCAGGTACTCACACCGCTGATGAACGCGGCCGTGTACTACCTGATCTTCGGCTACCTGGTGCAGACCAAGGACGGCATCGACAACTACGTCGCCTTCCTGGTCACCGGCGTCTTCGTGTTCACCTTCACGCAGAGCGCCGTGCTCGCGGGCAGTCGGGCGATCAGCGATCAGCTCAACCTGATCCGCGCGCTGCACTTCCCACGGGCGTGCCTGCCGATCTCCTTCACGATCGTGCAGCTCCAGCAACTGATGTTCTCGATGGTCGTGCTGTGCGCGATCGTGCTGGGCACCGGTGAGCCGCTCACCCTGAAGTGGCTGCTCGTGCTGCCCGCGCTGGTGCTGCAGTTCGTCTTCAACGTCGGCCTGAGCCTGGTCCTGGCCCGGATCGGCGCGGTGCTGGTGGACATCAAGCAGCTTCTGCCGTTCCTGCTGCGCACCTGGCTGTACCTCAGCGGCGTCTTCTACAGCCTGGACTCCTACACCGACAAGGCGCCCGCCTGGGTGGCCCGCGTGCTGGAGGCGAACCCGGGAGCGGTCTACATCGAGGTGATCCGCGACTCGCTCATCGAAAGCCACCAGACGCTCCCGCTGCACGTGTGGGGCTACGCGGTGGGCTGGGCGCTGGTGATGGGCATCGGTGGTTACGTGTACTTCTGGAAGGCGGAAGAGAGGTACGGCCGTGGCTGAGCAGCCCGCGATCATGAGTTGGGCCGAGGCCGGCGCGAATTCCGAGGTCGAGGTGCCCGAGCAGAACGCCCCGCAGCCCGCGCAGCCGCAGGAGGAGATCCCGCCGACCGTCGTGGTCGACGACGTGCACCTGATCTACCGCGTGCACGGCGCCTCCTCGGGCAAGGGCAGTGCCACGTCCGCGCTGTCCCGGCTCGCGCTGCGCAAGAAGGCGGCGGGCATCACCGAGGTACACGCCGTACGAGGCGTCAGCTTCGTCGCCTACAAGGGCCAGGCGATCGGCCTGATCGGGCGCAACGGTTCGGGCAAGAGCACGCTGCTGAGGTGCATCGCCGGCCTGCTGCCGCCCACCACTGGCAAGATCTACAGCGACGGCCAGCCGTCCCTGCTGGGCGTCAACGCCGCGATGATGAACGACCTCACCGGCGAGCGGAACATCATCCTGGGCTGCCTGGCGATGGGCATGACCCAGCGCGAGGCCGAGGCCAACTACGACCAGATCGCCTCGTTCTCCGGGCTGAACAACTACAACGGCAAGGACTTCACCAAGCTGCCGATGCGGACCTACTCGTCCGGCATGGCGGCCCGCCTGCGCTTTTCCATCGCGGCCGCACGCACACACGACGTGCTGATGATCGACGAGGCGCTGGCCACCGGCGACCGCGAGTTCCAGCTCAAGAGCGAGGCCCGGATCCGCGAGCTGCGCAAGGAGGCCGGCACGGTCTTCCTGGTCAGCCACAGCATGAAGTCGATCCGGGACACCTGCGACCGGGCGATCTGGCTCGACCAGGGCGTGATCAAGATGGATGGTCCGATGGAGGAAGTCGTCAACGCGTACGAGGGCAAGTAGCGGCGACACCACTCCGACGGTTCCGTCCGCTGCTGCGACGGCACCGACGGCACCAACAGCACCAACAGCACCACGCGAAGGGGTTCACCGGTGTCCTTGCAGGTCCTGGCGGAGAGTACGGACGACAACCTCGACATCGAGGTCCTGCGGGACGTCAACGGACTCACCGAGCACACCTCATGGGCGCACGGGGGCATGGAGTTCATGGGCGAGTACGGCATGTTCGCCGTACTCGCCGTACTGGGCCTGCTCGCGTGGTGGCGGGCCCGCGCCCGCCCCGACCACATAGCGGCCGTGGCCGGCCTGGTGTGGGCCCCGCTGGCGGCCCTGGTCGCGGAACTGGCCAACGCGCCGCTGCGCGACTGGGTCGATCGACCGCGTCCGTTCCTCAGCCACGAGGGGCTGCACGTGCTGGTCGAGGGCAAGACCGACCCGTCCTTCGCCTCCGACCACGCGCTGACCACGATGGCGCTGGCGGTCGGGATCCTGCTGGTGGACCGGCGACTGGGGATCCTGGCGGTGCTCGCGGCGGTGTTCACCGGCTTCTCCCGGCTGTACGTGGGCGTGCACTACCCGACGGACGTGCTCGCCGGGTTCGCGCTCGGCGCGCTGGTCGCACTGGTCGGGTCGATGGTCGTGGGACGGGTCCTGGAACCGGTGGTGCGGCAGGTGGAACGCGGCCCGCTGCGGGTGCTGGTGACGGACCGAGCACGCCCGGCCGGCTGACGGCGACGCGGCCGAGGGGGGCGGACACACGATGGGAACGGATACCGAGGGTGGCCGCGACGCGGGACGCCTGGGCGAGCGGCTGAGCCTGCGTGAACAGGTCGCGCGCGCGGTCCGGGCGGCGCTGGTGGCGGGCCGGATGCAGCCGGGGGTGGTCTACTCCGCGCCGGCCCTGGCCACCCGCTTCGGGGTGTCCGCGACCCCGGTCCGCGAGGCGCTGCTCGACCTGGCCAAGGACGGCCTGGTCGAGCCGGTCCGCAACAAGGGCTTCCGGGTTCGCGCCGTGTCCGCGGCCGACCTGCGGGACATCCACGACCTGCGCGAACTCCTGGAGATACCCACGATCGGGCGGCTCGCCCGGGACGGCATCGCGGACGCGCTGCCGGCCCTGCGCGCACTGGTGGACGAACTCGCCGACGCGATCGACCGCGCCGACGTGCTCGACTACGTGGACGCCGACGACCGCTTCCACGCCCACCTGCTCGGCCTGGCCGGCAACGCGCGCCTGGTCCGGATGGTCGGCGAATTGCGGGCCCAGGCCCGGCTGTACGGTCCGCGTCCGCTGACCGAGCCGGCCGACCGGAGCCTGATCGCGGCCGAACACCACCGGCTGCTCGACCTGATCGAGGCACGCGATCCGGCCGGCGCCGAGGAACTGACCCGCCGGCACCTGGAGTGGTCGCGCACACCGAACCCGGCCCCGGTCCCGGACCCGGTCCCGGACCCGGCGCTCGTGGACCCGAGGTCCCCCGAACGGCCGTAACCCGGCGCCGCCTCGCTCGTTGTCCCGTCGAGCCGCCGCCGCGTGGCCGGCCGTCACGCGAGGATTCAGAGCATCCGGGAGAACCCACATGTTGGTCCGCACCGTGCTCACGAGTGCCTGCTGCGCCCTCGTCCTGGCCGGGGTCACCGGCTGTCAGGGTGACGACGTGCAGCCCCAGGGAGCGCGGGTCGAGGGCGGCGGCGGGGCCGCGAGCGGCCCGTCCGAGGCGGTGCTGGCCGTCCGCAAGGCGGCGGACGTCACCACCGGCGCGAAGAGTTCGCGCACCCGAACCACGATGACCATGCAGAACAACGACCGGGTGGTCAAGCTCACCGGTCAGGGCATGTTCGACTATGTCCGGCACATCGGCACCCTCACCGTGGACGCGCCCAAGGACTCCGGCATCGCCGGTCCGCTCCAGGAGATCCTCACCCCCGAGGCGCTCTACATGAAGAACGGGTCGCCGGGCATCCCGAAGGACAAGTGGGTGCGACTGGCGATCGACGGGCTGGCCGACGGCAACCTGGTCAGCGGCGGCGCGACCGACCCCGGGACGTCCTTCGAGATACTGCGCGGGGTCAACGACGACGTCGTGCTCGTGGGCACCGAGAAGATGGGCGCGGACACCGTGCGGCACTATCGGGGCACGCTGGACATCCGCAAGGCGCACGACCTGACCGCGCCGGAGGTGCGCGGGCCGCTGGCCGCGGCGCTGAAGACCTTCGACGGCGCGCCGATCCCGTTCGACGCCTACCTCGACGACGCGGGCCGGTTGCGCCGGGTCGACGAGTCGTTCGCGTTCGTGATGGGCCCGGAGGAGGGCAAGGCGGCACCGCCGACCGCGAAGGTGCACTCCTCGGCCGAGTTGTACGACTTCGGGGTCGTGGTCGACGTCAAGCCGCCCGAGGCCAAGGACCTGTACGTCGCGCCGACCCCGCCGGGAACACCCGCCAAGCGCGGCTGAGTCACTCCCGCGGAGTCGTTCCGGGCGGTCCCCATATGACCCAGGCGTGCCATGTCCGCGCCGCGGACCCGCCCCTACGCTGGATGGGCCGAGGCCCGTCCGGGGTGCGCACGAGGAGGTGATGTGGGTGTCACGGTTCTCCGATCGCGGTGTGCACGACCACGTCGTCCTCGACGAGATCGAACTCTACGGCGACCTGATGATCGCGGCGTCGGCGAGCGAGGGTCCGCTGACGCAGGCTCAGATCGACGCCGTGCTCGGGCTGGTCGGCGGCTGGGGGACGGCGACCCACACCCGGGCCGGCCCCCGTCGCCGCGGCCTCAGGAGCGCACCAGGCGTGCGATCGCCTGGGACGCCTCCTTGACCTTTTCGTCCGCTTCCGGTCCGCCCTTTTCCACCGCGTTCGCGACGCAGTGGCCCAGATGCTCCTCCAGCAGACTCAGCGCGAACGACTGGAGTGCCTTGGTCGCCGCCGAGACCTGCGTCAGGATGTCGATGCAGTACTCGTCCTCGGAGACCATCCGCTGCAACCCGCGGATCTGTCCCTCGACCCGGCGCAGTCGCTTGAGGTGCTCGTCCTTGCGCCCGCTGTAGCCGTGCCCGTGCCCCGATGCGCCGTGCGTCGCCGCCATCTCCGGTGCCTGCGGATCCTGTTCCACCGTCGTCTCCCGTATCTCTGTGGCCGTTCCCCACGTGTCCATGGCCCGATCGGGTGACCGTCCACGTTCCAAATTTACCCCCGGGGGGTATATCCGGCAAGCATTCGATCACGCACCGACGGCGCCGCCCGCACCCGTCGACCCGATCCGCCGGCGGTCATGCCGAATCGCCGATTCCGGTTCGTGTGATGTGGGCGACATGGATCGAGCGTAGGCCGCTCTGTCCTTCGAGGGGTGCCCGGACCCATACTCTGGCCGTGTGACGGGCGCCATGGGCGGCGGAACGGGCGGTTCCGCATGCCCGTTCGTCGCTCTGCGCGCGCGTCGCATTACCGCCGGGTACGGTCGGGGTCCGCGTCGGCTCCCCGGTTTGTGTGCGGCACTGCCGGAGCGCCTAGCATCGACGCCGACCACTTTCATTATCCCGGAGACCTCCAGTGCGATTGCGTCTGACCCCCAGGGAGACGAGCTTCTACGACATGTTCGCCGCAGCGGCGAGCAACCTGGTCACCGCATCCAAGCTCCTCACGGAGTTGCTCGGCGCAGAGGTCTCCGCTCGTCCGGAGATCGCCGAACGGATGCGCGCGGCCGAGCATGCCGGTGACGACACCACGCATGCGATCATGCGCCAGCTCAACGCCTCCTTCATCACGCCGTTCGACCGCGAGGACATCTACGCCCTCGCGTCGCAACTCGACGACGTCATGGACTACATGGAAGAGGCCGTCGACCTGGTCGTGCTGTACCAGCTCGACGAACTCCCCCCGCAGGTCGCGGACCAGATCGAGGTGCTGGTGCGGGCCTCGGAGCTGACCGCCGAGGCGATGCCCCGGCTGCGCACGATGAAGGACCTGACCGAGTACTGGATCGAGATCAACCGGCTCGAGAACCAGGCCGACCAGATCCACCGCAAGCTCTTGGCGCACCTGTTCAGCGGTGCGTACGACGCGCTGACGGTGCTCAAGCTCAAGGGCATCGTCGACGTGCTCGAAGAGGCCGCGGACGGGTTCGAGCACGTGGCGAACACGGTCGAGACGATCGCCGTCAAGGAGTCCTGACCCAGTGGAACTCACTGGTCTGATCATCGTCATCGGCGTCGCGCTCTTCTTCACCTACACCAACGGCTTCCACGACTCGGCCAACGCCATCGCGACCTCGGTGTCCACCCGGGCACTGACTCCGCGCGCGGCACTGGCCATGGCCGCGGTGATGAACCTCGCGGGAGCCTTCCTCGGCGAAGGCGTCGCCAAGACCGTCAGCGAGGGGCTGATCGCCACCCCCGAAGGTGACCAGGGTCTGATCATCCTGTTCGCGGCGCTGGTCGGCGCGATCTTCTGGAATCTGCTGACCTGGTACTTCGGACTGCCCTCGTCCTCGTCGCACGCGTTGTTCGGCGGTCTGGTCGGCGCCGCGCTCGCGGGTTCCAGCACCGTCTACTGGAGCGGGGTGATCGACAAAGTCGTCATCCCGATGTTCCTGTCGCCGGTGGTCGGCCTGGTCGCCGGCTACCTGGTGATGGTCGGGATCATCTGGCTGTTCCGGAAGTCCAACCCGCACAAGGCCAAGCGCGGGTTCCGGCTGGCGCAGACCGTCTCGGCCGCCGGCATGGCGCTCGGGCACGGCATCCAGGACGCCCAGAAGACGATGGGCATCGTGGTGATGGCGCTGGTGATCAGCGGTCATCAACAGGGCGACAGCATCCCGGTGTGGGTCAAGCTCGCCTGCGCCGTCACGCTCTCGCTGGGCACCTACGCGGGCGGGTGGCGGATCATGCGCACGCTCGGCCGCAAGATCATCGAGCTGGACCCGCCGCAGGGCTTCGCGGCCGAGACCACGGCCGCCTCGATCCTGTACACCACGGCGTACGTCTTCAAGGCGCCGATCTCCACCACGCACATCATCACCTCGGCGATCATGGGCGTGGGCGCGACCAGGCGGGTCAAGGCGGTGCGCTGGGGCGTCGCCAAGAACATCCTGATCGGCTGGTTCACCACGATGCCGGCCGCCGGCCTGGTCGCGGCCTGCGTGTACTGGATCACCCACCTGATCGTGGGCTGATCCGCGGACCGTGTGCCGCGTACGCGATGCAGGACGTACGGGGTAACCGGCCCGCGGGCGACATATCGAACGAGAGGGTCCACACCCGTCCCGGTGTGGGCCCTCTCGCATGTCCATCCCGACGTCCGTCGACGCTTCGACCGTCAGCCGAACCGGCCGGCGATGTAGTCCGCCGTGGATTCCTGGGTCGGCGCGGAGAAGATCGTCTCGGTGTCGCCGATCTCCACCAGGCGACCGGGCTGACCCGGGCCGGCGAGGTTGAAGAACGCGGTCTTGTCCGAGACGCGCGCGGCCTGCTGCATGTTGTGGGTCACGATGACGATCGTGTACCGCTCCTTGAGCAGCGCGATCAGGTCCTCGATCGCGAGCGTGGAGATCGGGTCGAGCGCCGAGCACGGCTCGTCCATGAGCAACACCTGTGGCTCGACCGCGATCGCGCGGGCGATGCACAGTCGCTGCTGCTGACCGCCGGACAGGCCCGCGCCGGGCTTGTTCAGCCGGTCCTTGACCTCGGTCCACAGGTTCGCGCCGCGCAGCGAGCGCTCGACGATCGCGTCCAGGTCGCCCTTGCGCTTGATGCCCGCGAGCTTGAGCCCGGCCGCGACGTTGTCGTAGATCGACATGGTCGGGAAGGGGTTGGGCCGCTGGAACACCATGCCGACCGTGCGGCGCACCGCGACCGGGTCGATCTCGCTGCCGTACAGGTCCTGCCCGTCCAGCGCGACCGAGCCGTCCACGGAGGCGCCCGGGATCAGCTCGTGCATGCGGTTGAGGGTGCGAATGAAGGTGGACTTGCCGCAGCCGGAGGGACCGATGAAGGCCGTGACCGAACGCGGCTCCATGGTCATCGAGATGTCCTCGACGGCCTTGTGCGAGCCGTAGTAGGCGTTGAGTCCGGAAACTTCGATGCGCTTGGTCATTCCTGCCTCGGAATCGGTGCGGTTGTCGGTGCCGCGGTCGGCCGGTCGGGTCGTCAGGGACTTCATCGGCTCCCCTTCGGGGCCTTCCAGCGGGCGATCAACCGCGCCGCCAGGTTCAGGATCATGACGATCAGGATCAGCGTCAGCGCGGCGGCCCAGGCCCGCTCCTCGGCGAACTGGTTGCCCGCGTGGTTCTGGTCGAAGACGTACAGCGGCAGCGCCGACTGCCAGCCCGAGAACGGGTCGGTGTTGATCGACTGGGTGAGTCCGACCAGCAGCAGCAGCGGCGCGGTCTCGCCGATGACCCGGGCGATCGAGAGCATGACACCGGTGACGATGCCGCCGAACGCGGTGGGCAGCACGACCTTGAGCACGGTGCGCCACTTCGGGATGCCCAGCGCCAGGCTGGCCTCGCGCAATTCGTTCGGGACCAGCTTGAGCATCTCCTCGGCGGAGCGCACCACCGTCGGCAACATCAGGATCATCAGCGCCAGCGACCCGGCGAAGCCGGACGCCTCGAAGCCCAGCATCATGATCCAGAAGGCGTAGATGAACAGACCCGCGACGATCGAGGGCAGCCCGGTCATCACGTCCACGAAGAACGTCACCGTCTTGGCCAGCCGGCCGCGCCCGTACTCGACCAGGTAGATCGCGGTGAGCAGCCCGATCGGGACCGCGATCAAGGTGGCCAGGCCGACCTGCTCCAGCGTGCCGACGATCGCGTGGTAGACGCCGCCGGTGTCGTCCCGGGCGCCCACGCCGCGCATCGAGTGGGTCAGGAAGTAAGGGGTCAGCTTGTCCCAGCCGCGCTGGATCGTGTAGCCGAGCAGGGAGATCAGGGGCAGTACGGCGAGCACGAACGCGGTGGAGATCAGGCTCGTGGCGAACCGGTCCCGGGCCCGACGGCTGTCCTCGTAGCGCCAGGAGACGGCGGAGAGGGCGACGATGAAGGCCACGCCCGCGAGGAAGACCGCGAGGGCCCAGTTGTCCAGGACCAGCTTCAGCACGACCGTCAGCGCCACGCCGCCGCCCGCGATCGCCCACGGCACCGAGCGCGGGAGGGTCCGGCGGGTCAGCGAGGCCGCGCGCGGATCCGGCAGACCACCGGCCTTCTCCACCGCGTCCGAACCGATGCCCGGGCGCTTGTCGCCCGTGTCGAGGACGGTCATGAGTTCGCTCCAGAGAACGCCTTGCGCCGGTTGATGACGACGCGCGCGGCGCCGTTGACGAGCAGCGTCATGACGAACAGGACCAGGCCCGAGGCGATCAACGCACCGCGACCGATGTCGTTGGACTCACCGAACTGGTTCGCGATGTTCGCCGCGATCGTGTTGTTGCCCGGGTCCAGGATGTGCACCGAGACCACGAAGCTGGGGGAGAGCACCATCGCCACCGCGATGGTCTCGCCGACCGCCCGGCCCAGGCCGAGCATCGAGGCGCTGATGATGCCGGGCTTGCCGTAGGGCAGTACCGCGACCCGGATCATCTCCCAGCGGGTCGCGCCGAGCGCGAGCGCGGCCTCCTCGTGGGCGCGGGGCACCTGGAGGAAGACCTCTCGGGTGACCGCCGCGATGATCGGCAGGATCATGATCGAGAGCACGATGCCGACGGTGAACAGTGTGCGGGCGGTGACGCCCGCCTGCTCCTTGTCGAACAGCGGGATCCAGCCGAGGTAGTCGGACAGCCACGCGTGCAGGCCGAGCAGCTTGGGGGCCAGGAAGATGTAGCCCCACAGGCCGTAGACCACGCTGGGCACGGCGGCCAGCAGGTCGACGATGTAACCGAGTGTCTGGGCGATCCGCCGGGGAGCGTAGTGCGTGATGAACAGCGCCACCCCCACCGCGACCGGCACCGCGATGACCATCGCGATGGTGGCGCTGACAACCGTGCCGAACACGAGGGTGACGACGCCGAAGGCGGGCTTCGCCGCGTTCGGGTCCCAACCCTGGTCGGTCAGGAAGCTGCCCTGGTTCTTCGACAGCGCGTCCGTCGCCTTGACCACGAGGAATATCGCGATCGCGGCCATGATGGCGAGCAGGCTGATGCCGGCGCCGCGGGCGGCACCGGAGAAGATCCGGTCGCCCGGCCGAACCTTGGTGCGCTTGGCCGCAGGGGCCTTGCGCTCGGGTTCCGCCGGTGCGGTGGGGGTGGTGGTGGACATCTCTCTCCGTACGAGTCGGTCGCTCAGCGGGCTCGGACTAGGACAGACCGGCCACGGCGGCGCGGACCTTGTCCGCGATCGTCGTCGGGAGCGGCGCGTAGCCGATGCCCGCGAGGACCTTCTGGCCTTCGGCGCTGGAGGTGTAGGTGAGGAAGGACTTGAGCAGCGGCAGCTTGTCCGCCGGGGTGCCCTTCTCGCAGACGATCTCGTAGGTGACCAGGATGATCGGGTAGGCGCCCTCGGCCTTGGTCGCGTAGTCCACGGTCAGCTTCAGGTCGTTGCCCTGACCGGCGATCTTCGCGGCCTCGACGGCCTTGCCCGCGGCCTCGGGGGTGAGCTTGACCGGAGCCGACGCGCCCGTGTTGATCTGCGCGATGCCCAGGCCGGAGTTCTCCGCGAAGGACTGCTCCATGTAGCTGATGCCGCCCTGCGTCTGCTTGACGATCGACGCGACACCCTCGCTGCCCTTGGCGCCCTGGCCGCCCGGGGCCTTCCAGTCCTGCGCGGCGTCGAAGGTCCAGTCGGCGGGGGCCGCGGCCTTGAGGTACTTGGTGAAGTTCTCGGTGGTGCCGGACGCCTCGGACCGGTGCACGGTCTGGATCGGGGTCGACGGCAGCTGCGCGTTCGGGTTCAGCGCCTTGATCTCGGCGGCGTCCCACTTGGTGATCTTGCCGTTGAAGATGCCCGCGATCGTCTTCGCGTCCAGGACCAGGTCCTTGACGCCGGAGACGTTGTACGCCACCGCGATCGGGCCGGTCACCATCGGCAGGTTGATCGCCTGGCCGGGAGCGCACGCGGCGCCGGCCTTGGCGACCTCTTCCGGCTTGAGCGCCGAGTCGGAGCCGGCGAAGGTGACCTGCTTGTCGAAGAACGACTGGCGGCCGGCGCCCGAGCCCGAGCCCGCGTAGTCGATCGAGGCGCCCGAGCACTTGGCCTGGTAGGCCTTGATCCACTCGTCCAGCGCGTTCTTCTGGGCGCTGGAGCCGGCGCCGGCGAGCTTGCCCGTGCCGCAGTCACCCTTGGGCGCCTCTGCGCCGGGAGCCGAGGCCGCCTTCGTCGACGACTTGTTGTCGTCCCCCGAGCTGTTGTCGTCGGAGCCGCACGCGGCCAGCGTGAGCGCGCCGGCGAGTGCCAGGCCGGTGAAGCCGATACCGCGACGGACACTGCGGGGCCGAATGGTCACGGCGCTCCCTTTCGATCGAACTCGACTCGTGGTGCGACGACCCGAACGGTCGCCGTCATCCATGAAGTTAGGCCGTGAGAATGAAGCGATCCGCCGCGCAAAGTGAACCGAGGGTGAACTCGAACGGTCGAGTCAGATAAGCCGACCGCTGGATGAATTGTCCGCTCATGTAGCCATTTACCGCCCGTGAACTGGCCCTTTGTCGCGCACGCCGAATCACGTTCACCCACTGTTCAGATGCACGCCGGGTGACGTTCCGTGAACCGTGATCACGACTTGACCGAGTGCTCAGCTCCCCGTCGGGTAGGGGGCGTACCGGCCCATGGCCACCACGCGGCCCGCCCACGCGTGCAACACGGCGAATTCCCCGGGCAGCAGGGGCTCGGCGGCCAGCCGCGCGGCGGTCATCCCGGGAGCGCCGCCGGGCAGGTCCGGAACCGGCGCGCACAGCAGCGTGGGCCGGCCGCCGCGCAGCGCGTCGGCCACCGAGCACGCGGTAGAGCGCATCCGAGCGCCCACCGCCGCGACATACGGCGCCACCGTCGCCACCGCGGCCGGCGTCGTGGCGCCGTGCACCTCGACCGGACCGAACGCGGCGAGCATCGGCACCAGGTCCCGCGCGTACGCCGGACCCGCGCGCAGCACCAGCACCGGGACCGTCGCGGGCGGCGGTCCGGTGCGAAACGCGTCGGTCAGCGACGCGGTGTAGTCCGGGGTCCCGGTCAACGTCGCGGCCTCCTCCGGCGGGCCCCACCACATCCGGTCCACCTCCGGATTGGGGGCGAACTCGCCGGCGACCGCCTCGGCGACCCAGTAGCGGTTGATCTTGAGGCGATCGCGCGAGTGCATCGGGTAGCTGAGCACGCCCAACTCCCGTCCCAGGATCGCCCGGTAACCGGTCTCCTCGGCGATCTCGCGCACGGCGGCCACCACCGCGGGCTCGCCGGACTCCAGCTTGCCCTTCGGGAAGGACCAGTCGTCGTAGCGCGGTCGATGCACCAGCCCGACCTCCACGCCGTCCCCGGACCGGCGCCACAACACCCCGCCCGCGGCGAGTACCGGGTCGCGCCCGGTGTGCGCGACCCGAGCGGGGTCATCCATCGAGCCACGCCCGCACGTCCGGCGTGCAGGCCCTGGGCCACACGCGCGTGAACGCGTACCGCCGAGCGGTGGCGACCTGCCGCTCGTGCGCGTACAACTCGCCCAACACGAAGGCGGCCGGCCCGCCGACCCGGGGCCCGGCGGCGAGCTCGGCGATCGCGTCGGCGGCGATGGTCGCGTCTTGGTGCACGCCGAGCACCTCGGTCACCGCCTTGAGCCGCCGGGCCAGTCGGGCTGCCGGCGGCCCGAACGCGGGTACGCACATGTCGGCCGCGTAGCGGGCCCGCTTGGCCAGGATCCGCACCCGGTGCCAGGCCTCGTCGTCGGTGCCCGCGTACGGGGTGAACCCGGCGTGGTCCGGCGGATAGGGCACCCCGGCCGCCTCCAGCGGCAGTGCCCCGGCGGCGCGGTCGAGCCGGCGCAGCGTGCGGGCGACCAGTTTGGGTACGACCTCGGCGCCCGGGGCCGCGGCCCGCTCGGTGAAGGTCAGGCCCAGGGCCGGTTCGACCAGGTCCGCGGACAGCGTGGTGAACACCCCCGAGCCGAGCGCGTCCAGCGCGCGGGCCCGGCCGGCGCCCTGATCGCCGCGCAGCCGGCGGGTGAGGATCGCCCGGGCCCTGGCCGTGCCGGGCCGCTCGGGCAGCGCGTCCAGGTCGGCCGACAGGCGTTCGAGGAGCACCTCCGCGTCGCGCTCGCCCGCCAGCGCGTCCGCGGCGTCGCGCAGCCGGGTGCGCAGCAGCGCGGCCGGCTCCGGCGCCAGGAGCGGTCCGCACGTGGCCAGCGCGCTGCGGATGCGCCGGGCGGCCACCCGCGCGTTGTGTGCGGCCTCCTCCTCGCCCGCGCTCAACCGGGGCAACTCGTCGATGAACGCCCCGGCCTCCCCGACCAGATGCGCGAGCAGGATCGCGCCGGCCGAGGTGTCCTCGGCCGCCGCGCGCTGCCGAGGGATGGTCGTCGCCTGCTTACTCCGGGCCACGTCTGCGCCTCCGGGTCTCGATGAGGTGCTCCTGCACGTCACGAAGCCGGGTCCCGTCGGCGGCGGTCGCGTGCCGGGTCCAGACGCCGTCCCGGTCCAGATGCCAGGACGCGGTCTCCGGGCTCATCCCCAGGTCCATGAAGGACGTCATCTCGTCGCGGTGTCGATCGCCGCGCAGCCGCACCGCGGCCTCGACCCTGCGGTCCAGGTTGCGGTGCATCAGGTCGGCACTGCCGATCCACACCTCCGGTTCGCCGCCGCCGGCGAACACCCATACCCTCGAGTGTTCCAAAAATCGCCCGAGAATACTGCGCACCCGGATGGTCTCGGACAGTCCGGGAACACCCGGGCGCAGCGCGCAGATGCCGCGGATCCACAGATCGACCGGGACCCCGGCCTGCGAGGCGCGGTACAGCGCGTCGATCACCAGTTCGTCGACCAGCGAGTTCGACTTGAGCCGCACGTACGCCGGCAGCCCCTGCTCGTGGTTGTCCACCTCGCGCTCGATCCGCTCGACCAGCCCGTTGCGCAGCGAGTGCGGGGCGACCAGCAACCGCCGAAACGATTGCGCGCGCGAGTAGCCGGAGAGCCGGTTGAACAGGTTCGACATGTCCTCGCCGACCTGCGGGTCGGCGGTCAGCAGGCCCAGGTCCTCGTAGAGCCGGGCCGTCTTGGGGTTGTAGTTGCCGGTTCCGATGTGGCAGTAGCGGCGCAGCGTGTCGCCCTCCTGGCGGACCACCAGGCTCAGCTTGGAGTGCGTCTTGAGCCCCACCACGCCGTGCACGACATGGCAGCCGGCCTGCTCCAGCTTGCGCGCCCAGGTGATGTTGGCGTGCTCGTCGAAGCGGGCCTTGAGCTCGACCAGGACCAGTACCTGCTTGCCGGACTCGGCGGCGTCCACCAGCGCGTCCACGATCGGCGAGTCGCCGGAGGTGCGGTACAACGTCTGCTTGATCGCGAGCACGTGCGGGTCGGAGGCGGCCTGCTCGAGGAAGGCCTGCACCGAGGTCGCGAACGAGTCGTAGGGGTGGTGCACCAGGACGTCGCGCTTGCGCATCGCGGCGAACACGTCGGCGGCCTGCGCGGTCTCCACCTCGGCCAGGTCGCGGTGGGTGCCGGCGACGTACCGGCCGAACTTGAGCTCGGGCCGGTCCAGGTCGGCGATCGCGTGCAGCCCGGTCAGGTCGAGCGGACCGGGCAGCGGGTAGACCTCCTTCTCACCCACGCCCAGCTCGCGTACCAGCAGGTCGAGTACGTGCGGGTCGATGTTCTCCTCGACCTCGAGTCGGACCGGCGGCCCGAACCGACGGCGCATCAACTCCCGCTCGAGCGCCTGGAGCAGGTTCTCCGCGTCGTCCTCCTCGACCTCCAGGTCCTCGTTGCGGGTGACCCGGAACGCGTGGTGGCCCAGCACGTCCATGCCCGGGAACAGGTCGCCGAGGAATTCGGCGATCACCTCCTCGAGCGGCACGAAGCGGGCCGGCGAGGTCTCCACGAAGCGCGGCAGCAGCGGCGGCACCTTGACCCGGGCGAAGTGCTCGTTGCCCGAGCGCGGATTGCGCACGATCACGGCCAGGTTCAGCGACAGGCCGGAGATGTACGGGAACGGGTGCGCCGGGTCCACCGCCAAGGGGGTCAGGACCGGGAAGACCCGCTCGCGAAAGAGCGCGTACAACGACTGCCGCTCGCCGTCGGTCAGGTCGTCGAAGTGCAGCAACTGGATGTCGGCCTCGCCGAGCGCGGGCAGCACGTCGTGGTGGAAGCACGTGGAGTGCCGGGCCATCAGCGCACGGCTGCGCGACCAGATGTTCTCCAGCACCTCGCGCGGCTGGAGCCCGCTGGCCGCGCGCACCGCCAGGCCGGTGGCGATCCGGCGCTTGAGGCCGGCCACCCGGACCATGAAGAACTCGTCGAGGTTGGAGGCGAAGATGGCCAGAAACCGCGCCCGCTCCAGCAGCGGCGTGCTCGGGTCCTCGGCCAGTTCGAGGACCCGCTCGTTGAACGCCAGCCAACTGCCCTCGCGGTCCAGGAACCGGTCCGGCGGCAGGTCGGCCTCCACCCGCGGCGCCGCCGCGGTGACCGTGGCCGTGGCGCCTGCCTTCGCCGGGGGCACGGCCACGGCCAGGTGTCGGGAGGATCGCGCGGCGGGAGTTTCGGCGTTCATCAGACCATTGTCTTTTCGCGACGGTCTATGTGCACCTGTGCGACCCCGACCCGAAACAGATGTTCGCCAGGTTTCACACGGTGTTCAGCGTCGGTACATCACATCGACGGTATGCACGCGAAAGCCCAAACGGGTGTACACCTTGACCGCCGCCTCGTTGTCCGCGTCCACATAAAGCAGTATTTCGGCAAGCGGACGACCGTCGACGGTGTGCTGGGCCAGGTGCCGCAGACCCACCGAGGTCAGCAGCGCGCCCAGCCCGCGGCCCTGGGCCGCCGGGTCGACACCGACCACGTACACCTCGCCCAGCGGGCCCGAGTCCGCGGTCGCGGGGTGCGTCTTGGTCCAGTGGAAACCGAGCAGTTCGCCGCTGTTCGTGTCCTCGGCGAGGAAGAAGCCGGCCGGGTCGAACCACGGCTCGGCGAACCGCCGGCGCAGGTCGTCCGCGGTCCACGCGCCCTGCTCGGGGTGGTGTGCGAAGGCCTTGGCGTTGAGCGCCAGCCAGGCCCGGTCGTCGGTGCCGGGGGTAAAGGCGCGCAGCCGCACGTCGGCGGGCACGTCCAGGTCGGGCACCGCGGTACCGGCCGCGCGACGCATCTGCCACAGCTCACGGAACGCGGTGAAGCCGAGTGCCGCGGCCAGCCGCTCGGCCGCGGGCAGCTTGCCGTGCGCCCACACCCGCAGCCTGCCGTCCCCGTCGATGTGGGCGGCCTCGGTCACCAGCGCTTCCAGCAGCGCCCGGCCCAGGCCCCCGCCGCGCGCGTGCGGTGCGACGAACAACTCGGCGGACGGACCGTCCACGGGGTCCGAGCCGTCCAGGTGCGCGAAGCCGACGATCGTGTCGCCGTGGTGGGCGAGCACCTCGCGCGCCGCCGGCGCGCCGTGCCGCAACTCCAGCCGGGACTGTTCGGACAGCGGCGAGGCACCGTCGACGCCGGCCGCCGTCTCCGCCAGGGCCAGTACGGCTTCGGCGTCCTGCGCCGAGGCCCGATTCACCGTCTCGATCGACACATCCGCGAGGTCCATGGCCTTTACGGTACTGAGCGCCGCCTCGGGTCGTCGCGCCGCCGTCAGCCGCAGCCGCAGCTTCGCCGGACCACCAGCGTGGACGGGAAGGTACGCACCCTGGGGTCGCCGGCCGCGGCCGGTTCGCGCTCCAGGGCCAGCTCGACCGCCGCGCGGGCCATGCCCGGCCGGTCCGAGGTCACCGTGGTCAGCGGCGGATCGGCGATCGCCGCCTCGGCGATGTCGTCGAAGCCGACCACGGCGAGGTCGTCCGGTACCCGCAGGCCCGCCTCGCGCGCCGCGTGCAGGACACCCATCGCCTGGTCGTCGGTCGAGCAGAACAGCGCCCGGGGCCGATCCGGGCCGGTCAGCAGCGACAGCGCGACCTGGTAGGCGCCGAACCGGCCGAACGGCGCCTCGTGCAGCAGACCGTCGGTGGGCAGCCCGCGTTCGGCCATCGCCCGCCGCCAACCGGTGACGTGGTCGGTGACCGGGTCGCCCGAGTCCGGTGTGCTGGGCGGGCCGCCCAGGCAGTCCACCCGGGTGAAGCCGTGGGTGTCGAGCAGGTGGCGGACCGCCGTGTAGGCGCCCTCCACGTCGTCCACGATGACCGCGTCGCCGCCCAGCGCGTCGGGCTGACGGTGCATCAGCACCACCCGGACGTCCCGGGTGGCGATCTCGCGCGCGGCGCGCTCGGAGGGGCCCTGGCTGACCAGCACGAGTCCGGACACCTGCATGCCCAGGAACGCGCGCACGTAGTGCAGCTCGCGGTCGTCCTCGTAGTCGGAGTTGCCGATCAGCACCAACCGGCCCTGTTCGAACGCGGCCTGCTCGACGGTGTGCGCGAGTTCGGCGAAGAACGGCTGTCGGGCGTCGGGGATCACCAGGCCGATCAGGTTGGTCCGGCGGCTGGCCATCGCCTGGGCCACACTGTCGGGCCGGTAACCCAGCTTGTCTATCGCCGCGAGCACACGCTCGCGCGTGGCCGGCGCGACCGGGCGCGGGCCGTTGTTGACGACGTAGGAGACCACCGCGGTGGAGGTCCCCGCGAGGCGGGCGACGTCGTCGCGGGTCACTTTGGGCACCCGGTCATTGTAGGGACGGCGACCGGCGCGACTCACGGGAGTTCACAACCTGGACGCGGGACGGGATGGTCCTCCGTGTTGCTCCGGATAAGTCTGCTTTGTGCGTGTGGGCAAGGGATGTGACGCCCCGTCGGGTCGATCGACGGGCCCGGCGCCGAGGGGTGGATCACGTGCGGTCGGCAAGCGCGGGCTCGCCCACGCCCCGATCGGGCACCACGAACCGGTAGCCGACGTTGCGCACCGTGCCGATCAACGACTCGTGCTCGGGCCCGAGTTTCGCGCGCAGTCGGCGTACGTGCACGTCGACCGTGCGGGTGCCGCCGAAGTAGTCGTATCCCCACACCTCCTGCAACAACTGGGCCCGGGTGAACACCCGGCCCGGGTGCTGCGCGAGGTACTTGATCAGCTCGAACTCCTTGAACGTCAGATCGAGCACCCGGCCGCGCAGCTTCGCGCTGTAGGTGGCCTCGTCGATGCTCAGGTCGCCGTTGCGGATCTCGGTGGGCTCGTCCTCCGCGCCCTGCGCCGCCTGGAGCCGGCCGATCGCCAGCCGCAACCGGGCCTCGACCTCGGCGGGCCCGGCGGTGTCCAGCAGGACGTCGTCGACCCCCCAGTCCGCGGTCAGCGCGGCCAGGCCGCCTTCGGTGGCCACCAGCACCAGCGGGGCACCGACCCCGGTGGTGCGCAAGACCCTGCACAGGCTGCGCACCTGGGGGAGGTCACGCCGGCCGTCGACCAGGATGACGTCCGCGGCGGGCGCGTCGACCAGCGCGGAGGCCTCCGCCGGGGCCACGCGTACCTGGTGCAGCAGCAGACCGAGCGCGGGCAGCACCTCGGCCGACGGCTGGAGCGCGTTCGTGAGCAGCAGCAGTGCACTCAACGGGACACCTCCCAAAACAGGCACAGAAACACGAAAGGACCCGGGGCATCGTCGCCCGGATCCTTCATTGGTCGCCGGCTCGTCCGATTCCGTAACCGTTCGGGAACCACTTCTGGGGTCCGTGGGGTGTGCCCGTCATCGGAGGTGAGCCTGCGGGGTCAGGATAGCGAACATGTCTCGAGGAACCGACCTACCCGGGGATCTTCCCGCACTGCGGACACCTTCGGGTCCGTCTTTCACCGGAATGCCTGCACCCGAGCAGGCCGTCCTGATCACCGACGACGACGTGCGGATCAGCGCCGTCCACCGACCCGGAGCCGATGTCGGCACCCGCGATCGGGTCTTCGTGGTCGCCCACGGGTTCACCGGTTCGTGGCGTCGGCCGGCCGTCGGCGCGGTGCTGGACGGGCTGCGCGCGCACGGCGGGGTGATCGGTTTCGACTTCCGCGGCCACGGCGCGTCCACGGGGCTGAGCACGGTGGGCGATCGCGAGGTGCGCGACCTGGAGGCGGCGGTCGGATGGGCCCGCAGGCTCGGCTACCGACGGGTGGTCACGGTCGGCTTCTCGATGGGCGGCAGCGTCGTGCTGCGGCACGCGGCGCTGTACGACGGCGTCGCGGCGGTGGTCGCGGTGAGCGCGCCGGCCCGCTGGTACTACCGGGACACCCCGCCGATGCGCCGGGTGCACTTCGCGATCGAGCGCCGGACCGGGCGGGCGGTGGCCCGCTTCGTGCTGCGCACCCGGATCTCCGCCCGAACGTGGGATCCGGTGCCGCTCGCCCCGTTCGAGGCCGCCGCGGCGATCGCGCCCACGCCGCTGCTCGTGGTGCACGGCGACAGCGACCCGTATTTCCCGTTGGACCACCCCCGACAGATCCACGACGCGGCCGGAGCCCCGAAGGACCTGTGGATCGAGCCCGGCCTCGGCCACGCCGAGAACGCGGTCGGCGCCGACCTGGTGGACCGGATCGCGCGGTGGGCCCGGGCGCACGCCGAGGGGTGATCCGGGTGCCGGGGGACCGAACGGCCCGTCGGGAGGCGTCATCATGGATGCTGCACACTTCGGCGCCGTTCGGGCACACCAGCCGCGGACGCACACACGGACACACGGGAGGGCGCGCGATGGCGGTCGGCACCATGCGGTACTGGGCCGCGGCGAAGGAAGCCGCGGGCACGCCCGAGGAGCCGTACGACGCGGTCACCCTCGCCGACGCGCTGCGGCGGGCCCGAGAGCGGCACGGCGACTCGACCCGCTTCGGCGCGGTCGTCGCGAACTGCTCCTTCGTCGTGGACGGCGATCCGGTGGGACTGCGCGACCACTCGGCGATCACCCTGACCGAGGGCGGCACCGTCGAGGTCCTGCCCCCCTTCGCCGGCGGATGAGCGGGCGACGCGGACGCCCGACGGGCGACCGATACGAGGAGCCGGGCGGGTACGACCCGGCGGCGATGTACCAGGGCGACCCGCAGGCCGACCCGGGCGCGTCGGGACCCGGCTACGGCGAACCGGCCTTCGCACCGGCCGGGGAGCACTACGGCGAGCCGTACGGCGCCCCGGCCGGCGAGGCGTACGGGGGGCCACACCAGGGCGGCGGCCACGCCGAGCCCGGGCCGTACGCGCAGCCCGTCGAGCACGGCGGCCACGGCTACCCGCAACAGTCCTACGCCGGGCCGGACGGGTCGCACGGGAGTTACGCCGCGCAGGGCTACGAGCCGGAGTCCTACGCGCCGGAGCCTTATGCACAGGAGCCCTACCCCCAGCAGGGGTCCTATCCGCAGGAGTCCCCTCCGCAGGCGTACGCCGAGCCGGTCCCGAGCGGGCCCGGCGGGGGGTACGGCTACCCGGACGCGACGGAGATGTCGCCCGCGCTCGCCGAATCCGGCCGGGACGACGCGTACGGCTCGGGATACCCGGACCAGGACGGCGCGACGAGCGTGCTGCCGGCGATCGTCGAGCCGCTTCCCGAGGCCGGGACGGACCACTCCGGCGGGTACGGGGCCGAGGTCGACCTCTACGACGAGGGGCGCGCCGACTACGCCGGGACCGATTACTCCGGGACCGACTACTCCGGGACCGATTACTCCGGGACCGACTACCCGGGGACCGACTACGACGCGGACCACGCCCTCGACGCGGCCGGGGCCACCGCCCTCGAGCCCGCCCTCGAGCCCGCCGTCGGCACCGGTCGTCGGGTCGCGCGGGTGCCCGCCCAGCGCACGGGCGAGCCGTCCACGCGGGCCGCGCGGACGCCCCGGACGCCGATCTGGGATCCGCCGGGCATGTTGCCGGCGCTGTGCACGGTCGGCCTGGCCGCGGTCCTGGCGGTGACCGCGATCGCCGGCAAGCCGGCCCTCGTGCTCGGCGTCGCGTTCCTGCAAGTGCTCACCGCCGCCGGGTGGTTCCGGCTCAACGGCATGTGGCCCGCGCGCCAGGGCATCGCGCTGGTCGTGCTCGCCGCCTTCGCCACCGACATCGCGGTGTACGCCAAGGGCGAGCAGGGGCTCGCGAGCGTGCCGGCCGTGCTCGCCTGCACGCTGCTGGTGGTGCTCGCGCTCCAGGCCCGGAGCGGAGCCCGACCGGGCGAGTTGTTGCCCGCGCTCACCGTGACCACGTCCGCCGCGCTGATCGCCGCGTTCGACGTCGCCTACCTGGTCGCAGGCGACCTCGAGGGCGGGCCGATCGACGCGGGCGCGGCCGTGGTCGCCGCGGTGTTCGCGGCCGGTGTCGCGACGCTGGTCCGGGCGGTGCCGCTGCCGCCGGCCGTGGCACCGATCCCGTCCTGGCTGCTGGGCGCCGCGGCCGGCGCGGGCGCGGGCATCGCGCTCGGCGGCGAGGCGCCGTACGCCGCGCTGCTCGGCGCCGGCGCCGCGGCGCTCGGGCTGCTCGGCCGGCGGATCGCCGGCTACGACCATCCGTCCAGGTTCGTGCACTTCACCGCCGGTGTGTCCCTGCCGCTCGCGCTCGCCGCGCCGGCCGCGTACCTGCTGGGACGGGTCATGATCGGCTGATTGACCGTACGGCGGCGGCTCCGCCACGGGAGGATGCGGCCATGCCGTGGATATACCGCCGGTCCCGCCCCGGGAGCCGGGATGAACCGCCGGACCCGCCCGCCCGTATGGCGGGTGTGACGCATCGTTCGGAACTGCTCGGCGCCGAGGCGCAGGCGGACCCGGCGGCGGCTCGGGCCTTCCTGGCCCGTCCCGCTCGCGGGGACGACCGTCCCGCCGCCGACCCGCTGCACTCGGCGTCCCGAATATCCACCGCCGACGAGGCGGTCATCCGCACGCTCTACCTCGAACACGGCGGCCCGCTGCTGGGTTTCGCGCTGCGGCTGACCGGCGGCGATCGGGCCTGGGCCGAGGACGTGGTCCAGGAGACGCTGCTGCGCGCGTGGCGCCACCCCGAGGCGCTGGACCCCACCCGAGGCTCGGTCCGGGGCTGGCTGTGCACGGTGGCCCGCAACGTGGTGATCGACGTCGGGCGGGCCCGCAAGGCCCGCCCGCCCGAGACCGGCGACGCGGCGCTGGCGACGGTGGCGGACGAGGGCGCCGAGGCCGAGTTCGACCGGGCCGTGCTCGCGTGGGACGTCGCCGACGCGATGGCCGCGCTGAGCCCCGAGCACCGCGCGGTGTTGTTGGAGACCTACTACCGGGGCAGTTCGGTGGCCGACGCGGCCAAGGCCCTGGGAGTACCCGAGGGCACGGTCAAATCACGGACGTACTACGCGCTGCGAGCGCTGCGCGTGGCCTTGGAGGAAAGGGGGTTGGTCCCGTGACGGACACCGGGGACGAGAACGCGGCGGCGAGCGGCGCCGCTCCCGACGCGCATCCGCCGAAGCCGGCGGGCCCACCCGCCCGGCTGGGCTGCGCGGTGGCCCGCCTGGACCTCGGCGCGTTCGTGGTCGGCGCCCTCGACGAGAACGAGGCCGCCCGGGTCCGTCAACACGTGGCCACGTGCCCGCGCTGCCGGGCCGAGTACGAAGAACTCGCGGGCCTGCCCACCCTGCTCGCCCGGCTGACCGCGGCCGAGGCGCAGGCAAGCGGCGCGGCCGCGAACGGCGTCGTGCCCGCACGCGTGTTGTCCGCCGCGGCCCGACAGGCGGATCGGCGCCGCCGGTCGCGCCATGCGGTGGCCGCCGCGGCGGCCGTGTTGATGGTCCTCGCGGGGCTCACCGGTTGGGCCCTCGGCGACTCCTCGGACACCGGCGACGCGGCCGGCGCACCGTCGACGACCGCGCCCCCGGGGCGCCCGACCGCGACGGCCGGTCCGGCCGGGACCGCGGCGCCGCCCGGATTGCCGGGCCTTCGGATCGCCCGCGGCGGCGACCCGCGCTCGGGCATGGGCGCCGAATTGCGCTACGCCGCCACCGCGTGGGGCAGCAGCGTGGACCTGTCGCTGTCCGGCATCCGGCCGGGCACCCGTTGTCAGCTCGACGTCTACGGCACCCGGGGGCGGGTGGAGACGGCGTCCTCGTGGGTGGTCCCGAACGGCGACTACGGCCCCGGCGACCCGATCCGGGGCGCGACCAGCATCCCGGTCGGGGAGATCACCCGATTCGCCGTCAAAACCGTCGGCGACGGCGCGGAACTGCTGGAGATCCCGCCCGCCCAACCATGACAAAGCGGTGCCAATTGTCCGCCCATCTCAATGGGCGGACAATTTTGTCTCACATCTTGGGCCGTGCATGACACGAGTGGCCCACCCTCCCTACGATCGATGGTGTGAAGCGACAGGCGGACGACCTCACCAAGCGGCGCGCAGTGGACCTGTGCCGCACGCAGACCTGCCTGTGTTGCGCTGACTGACTTGCCGACAGTCGTCGATCGGCGATGCGCCCGAGGCGGATCGCGACCGACCGTCGGACCCGGGACCCGAACCGTGTGACGACGCGGTGGAACGGGCACCCGGCCCCCGCGTAGCAACCACGGACACACCCACACCCCCGCCTGCCGCGGCGCCGCGGCACGCCCGGGTGTACCCCGAGACCGCACATCCGCGGCAATCCCGCGCACTTCTGCACCGGAGGTATCCCCATGAGCCGCTCCGACGTTCTGGTAGACGCCGACTGGGTCCAGGCCCGCCTGGACGACCCGAAGGTCGTCCTCGTCGAGGTCGACGAGGACACCAGCGCCTACGTCAAGAACCACATCCGCGGTGCGGTGCGCATCGACTGGCGCGACGACCTCCAGGACCCGGTCAAGCGCGACTTCGTCGACGAGGCCGGCTTCTCCGCGCTGCTGTCGGCCAAGGGCATCTCCAACGACGACACCGTCGTGCTCTACGGCGGCAACAACAACTGGTTCGCGTCCTACGCCTACTGGTACTTCAAGCTCTACGGCCACGGCGACGTCAAGCTGCTCGACGGCGGTCGCAAGAAGTGGGAGCTCGACTCGCGTGAGCTGGTCGTCGAGGTGCCCGAGCGCGCCGCGACCACCTACGTGGCCAAGGAGCAGGACAAGTCGATCCGCGCCTGGCGCGACGACGTGCTCGCCGCGATCGGCACGCTGAACCTGGTCGACGTGCGTTCGCCCGACGAGTTCTCCGGCAAGCTGCTCGCCCCGGCGCACCTGCCGCAGGAGCAGTCGCAGAAGGCCGGCCACGTGCCGACCGCGAAGAACATCCCGTGGTCGAAGGCCGCCAACGACGACGGCACCTTCAAGACCAACGAGGAGCTCACCGCGCTGTACGAGGGCGAGGGCGTGGACCTGGCGAAGGACACCATCGCCTACTGCCGGATCGGCGAGCGCTCGGCGCACACGTGGTTCGTCCTGCACGAGCTGCTGGAGCAGGGCAACGTCCGCAACTACGACGGTTCGTGGACCGAGTACGGCGCGCTGGTCGGCGTGCCGATCGAGCTCGGCGACGGCAAGTGACCGACGGCTACCCGACCAACCCGACTTCAGGGAGCAGGAACGATGTGCGGTGCGAAGGCCGGCGGCCCGGATCTGGCAGGAGTTGACGTGGCGAAGGAAACCATCATTCAGGGGGCGGTGACCAAGGGCGGGCAGCCGATCAACGGTTACGTGCGCCTGCTCGACGCGGGTGGCGACTTCACCGCCGAGGTGCCCACTTCCGCGACCGGCCAGTTCCGGTTCTTCGCGGCCCCGGGCAACTGGACCGTGCGGGCACTCGTGCCCGGCGCGACCGTGGACCGCAGCGTCGTGGTGTCCGAGAAGGGCACCGTCGCCGAGGTCGAGATCGCGGTCTGATCCCCGACGGGTCGGGTCTCCTTCGGACGTACACCCTCGGAACCCGCTACCCGATCGGTGGCAAGAACGGCTCCGCCCCTCCCCACGTGCTCGGGGGAGGGGCGGGGTCGTTTTTGGTGTGTGCCCCGGGTCGTCGGGGCAGAAAGGTTTCCGTATCTTCGGGGGATCCGCCTCGGGCGGATCTTTCGGGGCGGGGCACCGGAAGCAGGGCGCGACGCCGGGAGGCACACGTGGCATGGGTGATCGTGATCATCGCGGGAGTCCTGGAGACCGGATTCGCCATCATGCTCAAGCAGAGCCACGGATTCACCCGGTTGTGGCCCACCGTCGGCTTCGCCGCGTGCGCGCTGGGCAGTTTCGGGCTGCTCACCTACGCGCTCAAATCCCTGGAGGTGGGCCCCGCGTACGCGGTGTGGACCGGGATCGGCGCGGCGGGCACCGCGCTCGTGGGCATCTGGCTCCTGAACGAGGGCGCGTCGCCGCTCAAACTGATCTCGATCGGCCTGGTCCTGCTCGGCGTGATCGGCCTGAACATCTCCGGAATCAGCCACTGACCGCGAAGCCGCGCGGCCGATCGGTCAGTACACCAACGCCTGGGCGCCGTCGGCGAGCGCCTCCTGAACGAACACCTGCGCGCCCGCGATCCGGATCCCCGGCAACACGTCGTCGCCGGTGATCTCGCGGCGCGCCGCGCACTGCGTGCACAGCGTCACCCGACCGCCCGCGATCAGCGCGTCGAGCAGATCCGGCAGCGGCGCGGCGTGCGGGAGTTCGAACTCGGCGGCGCGCCCGGGCAGGGCGAACCAGGACGACTCGCCGGTGAGCCACAGCGACACGTCCACTCCCGACGCGAGCGCCACGGATGCCACCGTGAACGCCTGGGAGCAGCGCTCCGGCGCGTCCTGACCTGCGGTGACCTTGACCACGAGAGATCGCTTCACGGCCCGCAGCCTATACACTGAGGCCGTTTGGCACCCGGCCAGGTCGACCTGGCCCACCCGTACAGAGCACGAGGAGCACCCGGGCGATGCACATCTTCTTCATTGCGCTGCTGGCCGTGGTCGGCGTCCTCGTCGCGTGGTTCGCCGCCCTGACCGTGTCCAAGCTGTACAAGGGCCAGAACTGAGCGCGGGACCGATAGGCTGACCCGCCGTACCCGACCCCGGAAGCGGCCGCCCCACCATGATCGAAATCCCGGACGACCTGCACTTCGACGCCGTCCCGCTCGCGTTCCTGCTCGGCACCTGGGAAGGCGCCGGTGTCGGCGACTACCCGACCATCGAGGCGTTCCGCTTCGGTCAGCAGGTCACCTTCGGCTACATCGCGAACAAGCCGTTCCTCACCTACACCTCGCGCACCTGGCTGCTCGACGACGAGGGTGAGCGGGTGCGCCCGCTGGCGACCGAGACCGGCTTCTGGCGTTCGAAGCTGGACGGTTCGGTCGACGTGACCCTCGCGCACCCCACCGGGATCGTGGAGATCTGGCTGGGCAAGGTGGACGGCCCGCGCCTGGAGATGCGCACCGACGTGGTCGCGCGCACCGAGGACGCGAAGGACTACACCGCGGGCCACCGGCTGTACGGTCTGGTCAAGAGCGAGTTGATGTACGCGTACGATATGGCCGCCATGGGGCATCCGCTCCAGGCCCACGTCTCCGCCCAGCTCAAGCGGGTCGACGCCGACCTCGCGGCCGAATAGCGCCGGACGGCGCCGAACCGGACGCGACCGCGCCGAGGAGCCCGGGGACCGGCCCGCACTCGTAAACTTCCCTGCGTGAGCACTGACTGGAAGCACGAACTTCGGGAGAAGGGCTACCGGCTCACGCCGCAACGCCAACTCGTCCTCGAAGCGGTGAACACCCTGGGTCACGCGACGCCGGACGAGATCCTGGCCGAGGTGCACAAGACGGCCGGCGGGATCAACATCTCGACCGTCTACCGCACCCTGGAACTGCTCGAACAACTCGACCTGGTCACCCACACCCACCTCGGGCACGGCGCGCCGACCTACCACCCGGCCGACGTCGGGGGCCATCTGCACCTGGTCTGCCGGGACTGCCGTCGGGTGATCGAGGTGGGCACCGAAGTGGCCGCGGCGATGGGCGAGCAACTGCGCGCCGAGCACGGATTCGACATCGATCTCGCGCACTTCGCGATCTTCGGCCGCTGCGCAGAGTGCACCGCGGCCCGGGTTCCCTGAACCGGGGCAACGGCACTGGGCCGCACCGGTCTCGTACTGTGGGGACATGCCCACGAGCCCCTTGTTGTCCCTGCCCGGCGCGGTCGCGGCGGAAGCCCCCGACGCCGGCGTCGCCGCGCACTACGGCGATCCCCTGCGCGAACAACGTCGGCTGGAGGCGGGCGAGGGCTTCGTCGACCTCTCCCACCACGACGTGATCAAGGTGAGCGGTCCGGATCGGCTGAGCTGGCTGCACTCGCTGACCACGCAACACCTGACCGACCTGAAGCCGCACGAGGCGACGCTGACCCTCGTGCTGAGCCCGCACGGGCACATCGAGCACGCGCTGTACGGGGTGGACGACGGCGAGGCGTTCTGGGCCCACCTGGAGCCCGGCGAGGCGCCCGCGCTGGTCGAGTTCCTGGACCGGATGCGCTTCATGTTGCGGGTCGAGGTCGCGGACGTGTCCGCCGACTTCGCGATCGTGCACGAGGCGGGCGACCCCGGCGACACGCCCGAGGAGGTGCTGGTGCGCGCCACGGATCACGGCCGCGAACTGTTCCTGCCGCGCGAGCGCCTGGAGCGGTACGGCCGCGAGCACGCGCACCCGGCCGGCATGTGGGCGTACGAGGCGCTGCGGATCGCCGCGTACCGGCCCCGGCTGGGCCAGGAGACCGATCACCGCACGATCGTGCACGAGCTGGGTCTGATCGACACCGCCGTGCACCTGGACAAGGGCTGCTACCGGGGCCAGGAGACCGTCGCGCGCGTGCACAACCTGGGCCGCCCGCCGCGCCGGCTGGTCTTCCTGCACCTGGACGGCACGCCGGAGGCGCTGCCCGCGCACGGCGCGCCGGTCGAACTCGCGGGCCGGCAGGTCGGCTTCGTCACCAGCGCGGTGCGCCACCACGAACTCGGCCCGATCGCGCTGGCGCTGATCAAGCGCAACACCGCGGTGGACGCGGAACTCCTGGCCGGCGGCGTGCCGGCCACCCAGGAGATCGTGGTCCCCGCGTAGTCCTCGTCGGCCCGGGCGGGCCCTTCGGCTAGCGGATCTCGCGGCGGCGGATGCGGTGCAGGCGCCGCCGCTGCGAGCGGTCCAGGGTGAAGTAGGCGACGACCGGCAGGCCGATCGCGACCGCCACGACGGTCCAGGCGATCCACGACGGCAACACGATCAGCGCGATGATGGCGACGACGATCCCGGCCGCGATGTACGGCCCGCGGTGCGACATGGTCCAACCCCTTTCGGTCGGTGTACCCGACGCCCATTCTGCTTCCCCGCGGGGCCCGCGAACATGGGGAGAACCCCCGGGAACGAGAATCGCCGGGGCGCGCGTCCGGCTCACCGGCGGGGGTCGTGGGGGTTGCGTGCGCCGGTCACATGTCCACGACGAGGGTCATCGGGCCGTCGTTGACGAGCGCGACCTTCATGTCGGCGCCGAACACGCCGGTGGCCACCTGCGCGCCCAGCGCGCGCAGTGCCGCGACGACCTCGGCCACCAGGGGTTCGGCGACCGGGCCCGGCGCGGCCTCGTTCCAGGTCGGTCGACGACCCTTGCGGGCATCGCCGTACAGGGTGAACTGGCTGATCACCAGCAGCGGCGCGGACAGGTCCGAGCAGGACTTCTCGCCGTCCAGGACGCGCAGGCTCCACAACTTCGCGGCCAGTCGGCGGGCGATCTCGGGAGTGTCGGTGTGCGTCACGCCGACCAGGACGCACAGTCCGGGGCCCACGATCGAGCCGACGACCTCCCCTTCGACGGTCACGGATGCTTCGGTCACGACCTGCAGGACGGCACGCATGGGCCCATTCTGCACACCCGTCCGGACCGATTCCGAGCCATGTGGCACGCGGCGGTCTGCCCGACATGACACGATGCGTCTCATGGTGGATCTTCCCGACGGAGTGGCCCCGGAGGCCATCCGCGCACTCACGCTGAGTCGGGTTCGCGAGCTCATGCGTGACGCCCAGCGCGAGGAGAACGATCTGTCCTACCTGCGGAGACTGCTGCAAGGGCGGATCGACATCCTGCGCGCCGAACTGGCCCGGCGGTCCGGCCAGGACGGTGCCGAACCCGAATCGCCGGTGGTGGGCCGGCTGCCCGAGATCCTGTCCGAGTCCAGACCGCCCACCCGGGGCGCGCGGCACGTCAACGTCCAGCCGCCGCGCACCGACCGCTACCGGAGTTGGATCGAGCAACTGCTGGCCGACGTGGGCCTGTCCGACCTGGCCGCGCACACCGATGCGGAACTGGGCGAGGCGCTGGACAAGCTCGGCGCCCACGAGCAGGAGGTGTCCTCGCGCCGGCACCGCCTCCAGCGCACCGCCGACGACTGCGCAGCCGAGATCACCCGCCGCTACCGCGAGGGCGAGGCGAAGGTGGAGGACCTGCTGTCGGGCCGATGACCACGTCGGGTCCGAACAAGCGGCACGATCGACTCCGCATGCGGTTGCTAGCAGGGTGCTTGCAATAGCAAGCACGATCTGTGCATGCTGGAGCCATGGCAGGTCTGAACGTCGGCTCGCTGGGTGAGTACATCCGGGAGCAACGCCGCAACGCGCAATATTCGCTTCGGCAACTCGCCGAGGCGGCCGGGGTCTCGAACCCCTATCTGAGCCAGATCGAGCGCGGTTTGCGGCGGCCGAGCGCGGAGATCCTGCAACAGATCGCCAAGGCGCTCCGCATCTCGGCGGAAACGCTCTACGTGCAGGCGGGCATCCTCGACGAGCGCGAGGAGGGTGACCGTGAGGTGCGCACCGCGATCATGGCGGATCCGACGATCAACGACCGCCAGAAGCGGGTCCTCATCGAGATCTACGAGGCATTCCGCAAGGAGAACGCGCAGGACGGCGCCGTGCGGGACGAACGGGGCGCCACCGACGGAACCGAGAACGGCAGGGCCGGCCGGGCCGCAACCGAGAACCTCGATCCCGAAGAGTGAGGAACACCATGGCAATCGCCACGGAACTGAAGAAGACCCTGACCGACACCACCCCGCTGTACGCCGTCGCCGGTGCCGGCGACCTGGTGGTGGAGAAGCTGCGCGAGTTGCCCGAGCGCTTCCGGGTCGAGGTCACCACCGACCCCAAGGTGCTGCGCGAGCGTCTGCAGACGCTGCCCGACCGCACCCAGACCTTCGCCAAGTCCCAGGTGGACAAGGCCAAGGAGCTCTACGAGGACCTCGCCGCGCGCGGCGAGAAGCTGGTCAAGCGGGTCGACCGGCAGGAGAGCACCAAGCGGGCCAAGGCGGCCGTGAGCACCACCGAGAGCAAGGCCAAGGCCACCACGACCGCGGCGCGGCGTGGTGCGGCGAACGCCAAGGCGCAGGCGAAGTCCGCGGCGACCGCCGCCGCCAAGGCCGCCGACGCGGCGGCCGACGCCGTCGAGCAGGCGGCCGGCAAGGTCGGCGACTCGGGCTCCAAGCCGACCGCCGGCACCAAGGCCTGACCCTCGGTCCCACGCACACCGGCGCACCCGATGCCGCCTCGGCAACCGCCGAGGCGGCATCGGGCATGCCAGACTGGAATCCCCGCACCACGTGGCGGCACACGGCGGCCGCGCAGAGGAGGATCGATGGAACTGGCCATGGCCGATGGTCTGCTGACGGCCAAGTTCGACCAGGTGCTGACCTGGCTGTTCCTCGGCATCCTGCTGCTCAAGGTGTTCTGCCTGTTCGACGCCGCCTTCCGGCGCGAGGACGCCTACCGCGCGGCGGACAAGAAGAAGAAGTCCTTCTGGCTGATCGTGCTCGGTGTCGCGGTCGTGGTCGACGTGCTGCCGATCGGCCTGGGTCTGATCCTGATGCTCGCGGGCCTGGTCGCGGCGATCGTCTACCTCGTCGACGTGCGGCCCGCGCTCAAGGAGGTCGCCGGCGGTCGAGGCGGCGGTCGCAACATGGGGCCGTACGGCCCCTGGTGAACCGCCGGGCCCGACCCGCGGTGCCCGACCGGCCGGGCCGAGCTCAGCGCGTGGGCAGCTTGACCACCGAGACGAAGAACTCGTCGATGTGCCGCACGACGCTGATGAACTGCTCGAAGTCCACCGGCTTGGTGACATAGGCGTTCGCGTGCAGGTGGTAGCTGCGCAGCACGTCCTCCTCGGCCTCGGACGTGGTCAGCACGACCACCGGGATCCGGCGCAGGTCCTCGTCCGCCTTGATCTCCTCCAGCACCTCCCGGCCGTCCTTACGCGGCAGGTTGAGGTCCAACAGGATCAGGTCCGGGCGCGGCGCGTCGGCGAACTCGCCCTCGCGGCGCAGGAACGCCACCGCCTCGACGCCGTCGCTGACCACGTGCAGCGAGTTGCGCACCTTGTTGTCCTCGAACGCCTCGCGCGTCATCAACACGTCGCCCGGGTCGTCCTCGACCAACAGGACCTCGATGGCTCCCTCGATGGGGTGGGTCATGCGTTGCTCCCTCGTACCGCTTCGTCGGCCGGTCCCTGGGACTGCGGCTCGCGGGTGTTCGGTTCCGGCCGCTCCGGTTCCGGCTCGGATTCGCGCGGCTCCGGCAGCGTGGCCGGCGGCGGTCCCGGCAGGGTCCAGCGGATCGTGGTGCCGCCGGTGCCCTCGGCATCCAGCCAGATCCGGCCGCCGTGGTATTCCACGATCTTCTTGCACATGGCCAGCCCGATGCCGGTGCCGCCGTAGGCGTCCTTCGGATGCAGCCGCTGGAAGATCACGAAGATCCGGTCCGCGTACTGCGGCTCGATCCCGATGCCGTTGTCGACACAGGAGAACTCCCACTGCTCGCCGTCCCAGCGGGCGCCCAGGTGCACGCGCGGCACCTCCTCGGCGTGGAACTTGATCGCGTTGCCGACCAGGTTCTGCACCAGTTGACCCAGCAGCAGCCCGTCGCCCGGCACCGTGGGCAGCGGGTCGGCGGTGATGCTCGCGCCGCTCTCCTCGCGTGCGGCGGCCAGCGCGTGCAGCGCGTGGTCCAGGCACTCGCGCAGGTCCACATCACCGCGCTCGGTGTCCAAGCGGCCCACCCGGGAGAACGCGAGCAGGTCGTTGATCAGCGTCTGCATGCGCTTGGCGCCGTCCACCGCGAACGCGATGTACTGGTCGGCGCGCTCGTCCAGTTGGCCCTTGTACCGCTTCTCCAGGAGTTGGCAGAAGCTGGCCACCTTGCGCAGCGGCTCCTGGAGGTCGTGCGAGGCGACGTAGGCGAACTGCTCCAACTCGGCGTTCGAGCGGCGCAGATCCTCGGCCTGCTCGTCGATCAGCGCCCGGGCCGCCTCGGTGCTGTGCAGCTCCTCCACGATCCGGTCGCGCATCGAGCTCACGTCGTAGGCGAGAGCGGTGATCTCGGCCGGCCCCCGGCCGGTCAGCACCTGGTTGTAACGGCCCTCGGTGACCTTGCGGACCTGCTCGCCGAGATGCTCCAGCGGGCGGGTGACCATCCGGCGGAACACCAGCGCGACCAGCAGCACCAGCCCGGTGAACAGCGCGGCCACCGCGATCAGCGTCGCGGTCAGCGTGGTGGCGTCGCGGGAGAGTTCCTCCCGCGCCCGAGCCCGCTCGTCGCCGAGGTCGGCCTGCTGGGCGGCCGTCGCCGCGCGCACCGCGTCGAACAGTCGCTTGCCCTGGTCGGGCAGCAGGCCGCCAATGGTGGCCGCCCGGTCGGCGAGCGCCGGTTCCGCGTAGCCCGTGCGCCACGCCCGCGCCCGGGTGCCGACCTCGGCGAGGTCGGCGCGCAGCCGGTCACCCTCGTCCGACTTCGGCAACAGCCGCTCCAGGTCCGCGTAGGCCCGGTTCTCCTCGGCCCGGCCCTGCGTGTACGGCTCGCGCAGGCTCGGGTCGCCGCCGATGATCCAGCCGCGCACGCCGGTCTCCTGGTCGATCAGCGCGTTCTCCAGCCGCAGAGCGGCGTTGGCGGCCGGTTCCAGGCGGTCCAGGACGGTGTGCCGCGAGTCGTTCAGGCGCGATATCGCCAGCGCACCGACCACCGCGGAGATCACGATCACCAGCGCGAGCAGGCCCAGGCCCAGCCCGACGACCTGGCGCATGCGGGGTCCGCCCCGCCGTTCCCGCTCCCGCGTTCGCTCCTGAGTCACGCCGTGTCGTCCTCGCCCGTCGTCTGGCCCGGCAGCACCGGATGTCCCCCCTGCACGCCGTGCAACGGGCGATCGGGGTCGTGCCGCAGCAGCAATACCGCCACGTCGTCGTTGAGACTGCCCCCGTGCAGGTCTTCCACCGCGGCCACGGCGGAATCGATCAGGTCGTAACCGGAGCGTCCGGCCGCGAGGAGCTGCCCGATCAGGGGCAACAGTCCCTCGGTCCCCAGTCGTTCCGGGCCCGGACCGATCCGGCCCTCGATCAGTCCGTCGGTGTAGAGCAGGAGCGACCAGTCCGTGCCCAGCTCCATCGACTCGTGGCCCCAGCGGCCGTCCGGGAACAGGCCCAGCGCCGGGCCGGTCGCGCCCTCGGACAGCGGTGCGACGCCCTTGGGCGTGAGCAGCAGCGGCGCCGGATGGCCCGCGAGGTATACCTGGCCGCGTCGACGATCGGGCTCGATGATGGTCATGCACAACGTGGCGAACATCTCGTCCGAGCGTCGCTCGTGTTCGAAGATTCGTTCCAGCGTGGTGAGCAATTCGCCGCCGGTGAGCCCGGCGAAGATCAGCGAGCGCCAGGCGATCCGCAGGTTGACCCCGAGCGCGGCCTCGTCCGGCCCGTGTCCGCAGACGTCGCCGATCATCACGTGCACGCGCCCGTCGGCGGTCTGCACCGCGTCGTACAGGTCCCCGCCCAGCAGCGCCCGCTGGCGACCGGGGCGATAGCGCGCGCGGAAGTCCAGCGTCGGGTCGCGCAGGATCGGCGCGGGCAGCAGCCCGCGTTCCAGGCGCGCGTTCTCCTGCGCGCGCAGCTCCGACTCCACCAGCCGGCGCTGCGACTCGTCGGCCCGCTTGCGCTCCAGGGCGTAGCGGATGGCCCGGGACAACAACGAGCCGTCGATCTCCTGCTTGACCAGGTAGTCCTGGGCGCCGGCGGCGACCGCGGCGGAACCGCGGTGCGCGTCGGACAGGCCGGTGAGCACGATCACCGCGGTCCGCGGCGCGAACAGCAGCAGCCGGTGCAGCCCGTTCAACCCCTCGGCGTCGGGCAGTCCCAGGTCCAGCAGGACGCAGCCGATGTCCTCGCCGAGCTTGACCATGGCCTCGGCCATCGACCGGGCCCAGACGATCTCCATCGGGTCCGGGGAGTCGGCGAGCAACTCCTCCACCAGGAAGGCGTCGCCCGCGTCGTCCTCGATGAGCAGGACGCGCAGCGGGTGCGCGGCGTGGGCGACCGGGGCCGATGCCGCGGGGGCGGGCATCGGTACCGCGCGGTAGTCGGTCCGTTCGACCGCTTTGCCGTCGCCGCCGTACGCGGGGCGCACGCCACCACCTCCGGGATTGATGTCGCCGCACGAATCGTTGTCGTACGGCAATCGAAAAAGGACGATAGCGCGGCGGGGTGTGAGCGGGTAACCGGACGGCGCGCGGTTTCGGCCGAAGCTAGGTCGGGTCGGTGGCTCGTTGCGCCGCGTCGCGCAGTACCGCGAGGGATCGCACGAGCGAGTCCAACTCGTCCGCCTCCAGATGTATCAAGACCTTGGCCAGGGCCTGTCGTCGAGCCGATCGCAGTTCCTCCACGAACCTGACCCCGTCGGGCGCCAGCCGCAGCACCACCTCCCGGCGGTCGGTCGGGCTCAGCCCGCGCACCAGCAGGCCGGCGTCCTCCAGACGGTCGCACAAGCGGCTCGCCGAGGACGGGATGGCCCGCAACCGGGCGGCCAGCATGTTCAGATTGATGCCGTCGTCACCGGCGATCACGAGCAGGGCCCGCAACTGGGACGGCGACACCCGGCCGCCCAGATCGCCGTGTGCGTGGGTGCGTACCGCGGCCAGCCACTCGCACAGTGCGTCCACACGATCGAGCAGTTCCGCGGGTAGGTCCCCTTCTCCTCGGGCCACGGACATTCGGCCACTGTGCCGGCTGAGGCAGCGGGAGCGCCACGTCGGGGGCCGGCAGGCTGGGCGCATGACACGGATAACGCTTGTTCGCGGCGACATCACCGAACAACACGTGGACGCGATCGTCAACGCGGCGAACTCGTCCCTGATGGGCGGTGGCGGTGTCGACGGCGCGATCCACCGCAGGGGTGGTCCGGAGATCCTGGCCGAGTGCCGGGCGCTGCGCGCGGCAAAGCTCGGAAAGGGCCTGGAGACCGGCGCCGCGGTGGCCACCACCGCGGGGCGCCTGCCGGCGCGATGGGTCGTGCACACGGTGGGGCCGGTGTACAGCCACACCGACGACCGGTCCGCGTTGCTGGCGTCCTGCTACCGCGAGGCGTTGCGGGTGGCGGACGACCTCGGCGCGACGTCGGCGGCGTTCCCGGCGATCTCCGCGGGCATCTACGGCTGGCCGATGGACGACGCGGCGCGGATCGCGGTCGAGACCGTGCACGCGACGCCGTCCGCGCTCGAGGAGGTGCGCTTCGTGCTGTTCGAGGCGCGCGCCTACGTCGCGTTCGAGCAGGCGGTCGCCGCGCTGTAGACCCGGACACGGCTGTGGGTCGGACCGCGAGGCCCGACCCACACGCGTTGTCGAGATGCTCAGCCGCCGCTCGGGACGGCCGAGATCTTCCCGGACGGGCTGCCCGATGTGGAGTTGCTCGGCGCCCCGGTCGACGGCGGCGCCGACGTGGGCGGCTGCGAGCTCGGCGGCGGCGTCGTCGGCGGTTCGGTGCTCGGCGGCGGGGTGGTCACCGGCGGGGTGGTCACCGGTGGAGTCACCGGAGGCGTCGTGACCGGCGGCGTGACCGGGGGTGTCGTCACCGGCGGCGTGACCGGCGGCGGCGTGGGCGTGGTCGGCGGAGCCGGGACGTGCGGGATGGCCGGGGCGTTCACCGTGCCGGCGCCGGCGTCGGGACGCACCACGCCGAGGATCGGCATCGAGCCGGCGTTCGCCACGGTGATCGTGCGGCCCGGTCGGGGCGCGTGCACCATCTTGCCGTTGCCCAGGTACATGGCGATGTGGCTCGCGTCGGAGAAGTAGACGATCAGGTCGCCCGGGCGCATGTCGGCGAGCGGCACGCGCGGCAGCGACGCCCACTGCTCCTGCGAGGTGCGGCGGATCGGCACTCCCGCGAACGCCCACGCCTTCGAGGTCAGACCGGAGCAGTCGTAGCCGTCCGGGCCCACGCCGCCCCAGATGTAGGGCTTGCCGATCTTGTCGATCGCGAACGCGATGGCCAACGCGGCCTTGGGCGTGGTCTGCTGGTCCGGCTTGCCGATCAGCGTGTTCAACTGGGCCTGGCCGGCCTCCGCGGACAGCGCCTCCATCCGGGCCAGTTCGGTGAGCTGCTCGGGGGTGAGGCCGGCCAGTATCTTCTCGGCCTCGGCGATCCGGGTCTGGATGTCGGTCCGGCTGCCGGCCGCCTCCTGCTCCAGCCGACGGCTCTCGGCGAGCTGGGTGTCCGCGCTCTTCTGCATCGCGGTGAGCTGGAGTTCGGCCTGCTTGGCCCGGTTGATGGTGTCCAACTGCGTCTGCGAGATGTGCTCGTACGCCGGCGCGTCGCGCAGGAAGCCCTGCGGGTCCGAGGTCAGCATCAGGGTGAGCAGCGGGTCCAGGCCGCGGGTGGTGTACTGCAAGCGGGCCAGCCGGCCGAGGTCGTCGCGGGCCTTCTCGACGTTCTGCCGGGCCCACACCACGCCCGCGTTCACGTCGTTGACCTTGACCTGGGTGCGGGCCAGTTGCTCGGTGGTGGCGTTGAACCGCTCGGTGGCCTGCTCGGCCTGGCGGTACAGCTCCTGCACCCGGGCCTGCGCGGCCAGCAGATCCTGCACCGACGTGATCGCGGTACCGGCCGGCGGCACGGGCGGTACGCCCGGGTCCGCCCACGCGTTGCCGCCGAACAGGGCCGCGCACAACAGCGCCGCGCCGCAGGTGGTCACAGCCCGGGTTCGCAGACCTTTTCGGCCCCCGAGTTTCACCATGCTTTCGCCCTTTCGGAACTCGAATGCTCTCCTGCGACGGGTGTGTCGATGCCGGCAGGCGACGTCGATTCGAAACGGAACCGGTGCTTCCGGGACGGCAATTCCCAAAGGCCGGTTCAGCGTCGGATCCTTGCATGTTCCGGCGGCGATGGGCAGAGGAGAATTCACGATCGTCCACTTATCGGAACGGGCGAATGTATCCATTTGCGGACGACACGCCGGGTCCGACCACGGTCAAGTGAACGTGGTGTGTTCAAGATTTCATGTGCCGTTCCGGATCGGACACGAGTCACCGAATTCCGTCGGACACGAGTCACCGAATTCCGTCGCTCCGGCCGGCCGACGCGGCCGACCCGCGTGGGGCCACCGCCGACCACGCCACGGTCAACTCGCCCTGCCGCCGGCGCGCCGGCCGGTCGCACACCGGCCAGTCCCGGGCCAGCGTCGCGGTCGCCGCGAGCCAGCGCTGCCGGGCACCGAAGGCGGCCAGCGGCGCGTGCAGGTCCCAGGCCCGGTCGAACGCGGTCAGGAAGGTGTGCACCGGTTCGCCCGGCACGTTGCGGTGGATCAGCGCCTTGGGCAGCCGCTCGGCCAGCTCGGACGGGCGCTCGAGGCCGGCCAACCGGGCGGCGAAGGTCACCGTGCGCGGTCGCGCGTCGGCCCCGATGCCCAGCCACACCGCGCGCCGGCCCAACTCGTCGCACGTGCCCTCCACGAGCACCCCGTTCGGGGTCAGGCGGGCGCACATCCGAGCCCAGGCCGCCGGCACCGCGTCCTCGTCGTACTGCCGAAGCACGTTGAACGCCCGGATCGCGGTCGCCGAGCGGCCCGCCGGCAGCGGCACCTCGAAGCCGCCCCGGGCGAAGGTCAGCGCGTCCCGGGCGTACGGGAGCGCCGCGGCCACCCGCTCCGGATCGATCTCGAAGCCGACCACCGCGACGTCGGGACGGACCGTGCGCAACCGCCGGAACAGCTCGACGGTGGTCACCGGCGACGCGCCGTAGCCGACGTCGACCACCAGCGGATCGGCCGCGCCGCGCAGCAGCCGCACGTGTGCGTCGGTCAGCCACCGGTCCACCCGGCGCAACCGGTTCGCGTTGGTGGTGCCCCGGGTGATCACCCCACTGGGCCGCGACCGGGCCGCGGCCCTCGTCCCCGCTCCCGGGGTGCCGAACCCCGAGTTGCCGCGCGTGCCCATGCTCGCAGCGTAAGGGAACACCTCCACGCGCCCCCGCGAGCGGTCCGGATCACACTCCGCCGGGGAATCTCCTCCCACCACGATGGGTTGGGTCTTGAGTTGGGCCGAGAACCACGGACGGGCGGCCCACGCATCGGTAGTAGCTCTGTACAACTAGTAGCTCTGTGTACACGTGGTAGCTCTGTACACCGGACAACATGACACGGGGCCGGCCTGGGAGGTCAACGAGTGAGCCACCACGTCCAGCGCGCGATCACATTGGGAGCGCGCCGGGGGGCACCTCGTCGAATCGCGACGCTGAGCGTTCACACCTCCCCGCTGCACCAACCCGGCACCGGCGACGCCGGTGGCATGAACGTCTACATCGTCGAACTCAGCAAGCGGCTGGCCGCGCTCGGCATCGAGGTGGAGATATTCACCCGTGCCACCGGCCGGGACCTGCCGCCGGTCGTCGAGATGGCCCCGGGAGTCCTGGTGCGGCACGTTACCGCCGGGCCGTACGAGGGCCTGTCCAAGGAGGACCTGCCGGCCCAGTTGTGCGCGTTCACCTCGGGGGTGCTGCGCACCGAGGCGATGCGCGAGCCGGGGCACTACGACCTCGTGCACTCGCACTACTGGCTCTCCGGTCAGGTCGGCTGGCTGGCCAAGGAGCGCTGGGGTGTGCCGCTGGTGCACACCATGCACACGATGGCCAAGGTCAAGAACGCCTCGCTGGCGGGTGGCGACGCGCCCGAACCCCGGGCCCGGGTGATCGGCGAGTCCCAGGTGGTCGAGGCCGCCGATCGGCTGGTCGCCAACACGGTCGAGGAGGCGGACCAGTTGATCGACCTCTACGACGCGGACCCCGACCAGGTCGCGGTGGTCAACCCCGGCGTGGATCTGGAGACCTTCTGCCCCGGCGACATGGCCGACGCGCGCCGCCGGCTGGGCGTGCCGGCGGACGCCACGGTGATCCTGTTCGCCGGTCGGATCCAGCCGCTGAAGGCCCCCGACGTGTTGTTGTACGCGATCGCCCACCTGCTTCAGGCCGATCCGAGCCTGCGCGACTCGCTCGTGGTCGCGGTGGTCGGCGGGCCCAGCGGCAACGGCATGGCGGCGCCGGAGCACCTGCACAAGCTGGCCGCGACGCTGGGCATCCACGACGTGGTCCGGTTCCAGCGGCCGGTCCGCCAGGACGTGCTGGCCGACTGGTATCGCGCGGCCACCGTCGCGGTGGTGCCCTCCTACAACGAGTCCTTCGGCCTGGTGGCCATCGAGGCCCAGGCCTGCGGGACCCCGGTGGTCGCGGCGTCGGTCGGCGGCCTGCCCACCGCGGTGCGCGACGGCGTCTCCGGCACCCTGGTCCGAGGCCACAACCCGGTGGACTACGGCCTGGCCCTGCGCGACCTGATCCGCGCGCCCGGGCTGCGCGAGGACTATGCCGAGGGCGCGGTGCGGCACGCGGCGGCGTTCGGCTGGTCCTCGGCGGCGGCGTCGATGGCCGAGGTCTACGCCGACACGCTGGCCCGCAGCGCGGCCCCGCGTGGCCGGGTCGTGGGCGGGCAGTAGCGTCGAGACGTTCGCACGCCGAATCGAATGGAGTGGCCCGTGGGAGCACAACAGGATCGGGCCGCGGAGACCGTCCGCGCGGCCCTGAAGGACGCCGGCGTCGAGTGGGAGCAGTCCGGGACGAACACGTTCGTCGCGGTCCTGCCGGGCACGCGCAAGCTCAAGACGGCCGTCGCGCTCACGGTCAACGCGCACACCCTGGCGGTGAGCGCGTTCGTGATCCGGCACGCGGACGAGAACCACGCGGCCTTCTACCGTTGGCTGCTCGAGCGCAACGTGCGGATGTACGGCGTGGCGTTCGCCGTGGACACATCGGGCGACGTCTATCTCAACGGCCGGCTGCCGATCGCGGCGGTCACCACCGACGAGGTCGACCGCATCCTGGGCGCCGTGCTCCAGGCCGCCGACGAGAGCTTCAACACGCTTTTGGAGATCGGCTTCGCCACCTCGATCCGCCGCGAATGGGACTGGCGCGTCGAACGCGGCGAATCCCTGAAGAACCTGGAGGCCTTCGCCCGCTTCGCGGCTCCGGAGAACCGCGGCTAGGCCCTGCCCGGCGCCCCGGAAAAGCCCGTGCCCGGGCGCCCGATCGCCTCGATTAGGCTCCTGCCCATGGCTGATGCTCTCTACAAACTGATCCTTCTGCGACACGGCGAAAGCAAGTGGAACGAAGCCGGACTTTTCACCGGCTGGGTCGACGTCGACCTGACCGACAAGGGTGAGAAGGAGGCCGCGCGCGGCGGGCAACTGCTGCTCGACGCGGGTGTGCTGCCGGACGTCCTGCACACCTCGCTCCAGCGCCGCGCGATCCGCACCGCGCAGCTCGCGCTGGACGTGGCCGACCTGAACTGGCTGCCCGTCCGCCGCTCCTGGCGACTGAACGAGCGGCACTACGGCGCGCTCCAGGGCAAGGACAAGAAGCAGACCCTGGAGGAGTTCGGCGAGGAGCAGTTCATGCTCTGGCGCCGTTCCTACGACACCCCGCCGCCTCCGCTCGCGGACGACGACGAGTACTCGCAGTTCGCCGACCGTCGGTACGCGTCGCTGCCGGTGGAGATCCGCCCGCGCACCGAGTGCCTCAAGGACGTCGTCGAGCGCATGCTCCCGTACTGGTACGACGCGATCGTGCCGGACCTGCTCGGCGGCGACACCGTGCTGGTCGCCGCGCACGGCAACTCGCTGCGCGCGCTGGTCAAGCACCTGGACGGCATCTCGGACGCGGACATCGCGGGCCTGAACATCCCCACCGGCATCCCGCTGCTGTACGAGCTGGACGCGAACCTGCGCCCGATCACGCCGGGTGGGCGCTACCTCGACCCGGAGGCCGCCGCGGCCGCGATCGAGGCGGTCAAGAACCAGGGCCGCAAGTGATCACGAACATCGGGTGAACCATCGATCGGCTCCGCGCGGGGCGCCCACCTGTCACGGAAGGGGTGGGGCGCCCCGCACGGGCCGGGCTCGGCGGCCCGAGTGCCGGCTCAGCGGCCGCAGCCGCCCCCGCAATTGCACGCGGAACCGGACTTACAGCCACAGCCGCAACTCGACGGGCAGTTGCAGCCCGGCGTGGGGGCCTGAGGTTGTGGTGGGGTCTGCGGGTCGGGCATGACGACCTCCGAACGATCACCGGTGACAGGCGTGGCGCACGGATGAACGACACATGAAGATCTGCACGATGGACCCTCTGGACGGTTTCACCCGTTCGGAGCAGCTCTACCCTGGAACATGTGGACGTGAACGTTGCTGCTGCCGCTTTGGCCGCCGTATCCGGATTGGCCGTGGGCGTGGCCGGCACCCTGGCTTTCCGCTGGAGTGAGCGAGCCCAGGGCAGGGGCACGGCCGCGGCGCCCGCCGTGGCCCCGTCGCTGCCGCCCGGAGTGGCCACGGTGTTGTCCGTGCTGCGCTCCTCGGCGGTGGTCCTGGACGAGTTCGACACCGTCGTGAAGGCCAGCTCGGCGGCCTACAAGTTCGGCTTGGTCCGAGGCGACCAATTGGTGCCCGAGGACCTGCTCGCGATGGCCAGGGAGACCAGACGCGACGGCGAGATAAGGCAGCGGGACCTGCTGCTGGCCCGCGCCGACGGCGAGGCGCACGAGTTCGAGGTGTCCGCCCGGGTCGCGCCGCTGGGCTCCCGGCTGGTGCTGCTGCTGGTCGAGGACCGTACCGAGGCCCGCCGGGTGGACGCGGTGCGCCGCGACTTCGTGGCCAACGTGAGCCACGAGCTCAAGACCCCGGTCGGCGCGCTGTCGCTGCTGGCCGAGGCGGTGATGGACGCCAGTGACGACCCCGAGGCGATCATCCGCTTCGCGGGTCGCATGCAGATCGAGTCGGCCCGGCTGACCAACCTGGTGCAGGAGCTGATCGACCTGTCCCGGGTGCAGAACGACCACCCGCTGCACCACGTCGGCCCGGTGCCGCTGGACGAACTGGTGGCCGAGGCCGCCGACCGTTGCCGGCAGGCCGCCGAGTCGAAGCAGATCACCCTGGAGATCGGCGGCGACCGTGACCTGATCGTGCCCGGGGACCACAATCAACTGGTGATGGCGCTGGGCAACCTCGTCGAGAACGCGGTCAACTACTCTCCCGCGAGGACGAGGGTCGACATCGAGGTCAGAGCCGAGGCACGGATGGCCGTCATCACCGTTTCCGACCAGGGGTTGGGCATCCCCCAGCGCGACCTGGATCGAATTTTCGAGCGGTTCTACCGCGTCGATCCGGCCCGTTCGCGGGCCACCGGCGGTACCGGCTTGGGCCTGTCCATCGTCAAGCACATCGCGGCGGGCCACGGGGGAGAGGTAACCGTGCGCAGCCTGGAGGGTGTGGGATCCACCTTCACCCTGGTGCTGCCCTTCAAGTCCAGTACCTCTCAATCGATGTCGATGACATCGTCGACCCCATCCATGGAGGCTTCACGATGACCCGTGTGCTCGTCGTCGAAGATGAAGAGTCCTTCAGCGACGCGCTGTCGTACATGCTTCGCAAGGAAGGCTTCGAGGTGGCCGTCGCCGCCACCGGGCCCGAGGCCCTGGAGCTGTTCGACCAGGGCGGCGCCGACCTGGTGCTGCTCGACCTGATGCTGCCCGGGCTGCCCGGCACGGAGGTGTTCCGCGGGCTCAGGGCCAAGTCCAACGTGCCGGTCATCATGGTGACGGCCAAGGACAGTGAGGTGGACAAGGTCGTCGGGTTGGAGATCGGCGCCGACGACTACGTCACGAAGCCGTACTCCACGCGCGAGCTGATCGCCCGGATCCGCGCCGTGCTGCGGCGCCAGGGCGGTGAACCCACGGACGAGCCCCGGGCGATCGAGGCCGGGCCGGTACGGCTGGACGTCGAGGCGCACCGGGTCACCGTGGAGGGCCGGCGGATCGACCTCCCGCTCAAGGAGTTCGACCTGCTCGAGGTGCTGCTGCGCAACGCGGGCCGGGTGCTGACCCGGATGCAGCTCATCGACCGGGTGTGGGGCGTCGGCTACGTCGGCGACACCAAGACGCTCGACGTGCACGTGAAGCGGCTGCGCGCCAAGATCGAGCCGGACCCGGGCGCCCCGCGCTACCTGGTCACCGTGCGCGGTCTCGGCTACAAGTTCGAGCCCTGATCGGCCCGGGGCGCCGGCAACCGCCCCCCAGCGCGACGACGGCGCCCGCGCCGCCCACCGGAACTCCGGGGGCGGCGCGGGCGCCGTCGTAGGTGCGCGCGAGGTCGTCAGCCGCCGGCCGGGGCCGACGAGCTGTTGCGCGGCGTCGAGTTCGCCGCGTTGGTGGTGGTCGCAGCACCGGTCGCGCCCGTCGCGGGCGGCGAGGTCGCGCCCGCGGAGTTGGTGGGTGCCGCGGTGGTGGGCGGCGCGGCCGGCGGAGCCGGCGGCGGCGGGGTGAACGCCGGGGTCGGCTTGAGCTGTGCGAAGTAGCCGGACGGCCCGTGCACCGAGACGTCCAGCGAGGTCTCGCCGGCGGTGCCGAACGCGAAGGTCACCTTGCGCCACGAACCGGCCTGCACCTTCGCCGCGTTCGGGAAGACCAGCGGGCCGAGGTAGGTCTTGCCCTGCGGGCTCTCCGCGGCCATTCCCTGCGGCCGGTCGACCAGGTACAGCGAGCCGCCCGCCGGGATGGTCAGCGGGCCGCCCAGGGCCTGGCCGGCGCCGTCGACCGTCACCTTGGTGATGGTCTCGGGCGTGGTGCCCTCGTTGAACAACGCGCCACCGAGCGCGACCAGGTCCTTGCCCGGGTCGCTCGTCACCAACTGCACGTTCTGGATCTTGAGCGCGCCGAACGCCGTGTTGGCCGTGTCGGGCTTGATCTTGTTGGTCTCGGCGTCGTTGCCACTGGCGCAGCCCGCGGCCAGGGGAAGGACGACGGCGACGGTGGCGGCGAGGGCGCCGCGTCGAAGGCTGCGGCTCACGGCGGCGGCATCTCCTTGAAGATCTTGGATCGAGGACCGGTCAGGACGACCGGGGACAGCGTACTCAGCCCGGACGGACGACTTGTACGCGGCTCACCGCGCCGACAGCCGGCTTCGGCCCGGTCGAGGCGGCGGAATGATCTCGAACACGGGACCGACATGGGTGGGGCCCGTGTGACATATGGGTCGCGCGAGAGCGCTCGGCTCGCCACCCGGAGGAGTTGTTTGTCCTATTTGTTCGAGTCCTGCGGGTGTGGGGTTCCCTGTCCCAGCACGGCCGGAGGTCGGTTGTCAAGCCCCGACTAAGGCCCTGACCTGCGGAAACGTCATTCAGTAGGGGCGTGTCCCGTGTTACCCTAGAAAGCCACGGAAGGGGTACCTGTCACATGACGTTCAAGGTTGGCGACACCGTGGTCTACCCCCATCACGGGGCCGCGCTGATCGAGGCGATCGAGCAGCGCACGATCAAGGGTGTGGACAAGACCTATCTGGTGTTGAAGGTCGCCCAGGGTGATTTGACCGTCCGCGTGCCTGCGGACAACGCGGAATTCGTCGGTGTCCGGGACGTGGTGGGCCAGGAAGGGCTCGACCGCGTCTTCGAGGTACTGCGCGCTCCGCACACCGAAGAACCGACGAACTGGTCACGACGTTACAAGGCGAACCTGGAAAAGCTCGCCTCCGGTGACGTTATCAAGGTCGCGGAGGTCGTGCGCGATCTATGGCGCCGCGAGCGTGACCGCGGCCTGTCGGCAGGCGAGAAGCGCATGCTGGCAAAGGCTCGGCAGATCTTGGTGAGCGAGTTGGCGCTCGCCGAGAACACGAACGAGGACAAGGCCGAGGCCATCCTCGACGAAGTTCTGGCTTCCTGAGCCGTAGGATCCGCCCGTCGGTGACGGACGGATCCGCCGGTGCGGTGTCGGCGCGATTCCGCGTCGGCGCCCGGGTGGTTTGAGGGGACTTCGTTGAACGCTGCGGTCCTTGTGCCCGCTGCAGGGCGTGGTGAACGGCTTGGTCCCGGTGCGCCCAAGGCGTTGCGTGAGCTTGGGGACATCCCGATGCTGGTGCACGCCGTCCGGTCGCTGTTGGCCGCCCGCGGGGTAACCGCGGTCGTGGTCGCCGCACCGCCGGACGGTGTCGCCGGTGTCCGGAAACTTTTGCGTGCGCATTTGCCGGCGGAATCACCCCTACGGGTGGTCGCGGGCGGTGCGACACGCCAGGAATCGGTGCGGCTCGCGCTCGACGCGGTCCCCGCCGATCACGACGTCGTGCTCGTGCACGACGCCGCGCGTCCGTTCGTGCCGGCCGAGGTGGTGGAGGCGGTGATCGCCGCCGTCGCCGCCGGGGCCGACGCCGTGGTGCCCGCGTTGCCCGTGGTGGACACGGTCAAGGAGGTCGCCTCGATCGACGGCGCCGAGACCGTGGTTCGCACGGTCGACCGGTCGTCTTTGCGCGCCGTACAGACCCCCCAGGGCTTTCGGCGGGCCGTTCTGGCACGCGCGCACGCCGAGGCCGGCGGCTTCGGCGGGGAGGGCGCGACCGACGACGCGGGCATGGTCGAACGCCTCGGCGGAGCGGTCGTGGTGGTGCCCGGTTCCGAAGAGGCGTTCAAGGTGACCCGACCGTTCGACCTGCTGCTCGCCGGCGCGCTGTTGGCGCGGCGCGCGGAACAGGCGGCCGAAGGGGCGGCGATCGGTGTGGAGAGTACGGAGACCGACGTTGTCCGGTGAGCACGCCTCTCGTGTCGTTTTGCCCCGCACCGGGATCGGGGTGGACGTACACGCCTTCGAGGAGGGCCGCGAGTTGTGGGTCGCCGGTCTGCACTGGCCCGGGGAGACCGGGCTGGCCGGGCACTCGGACGCCGACGTGGTCGCGCACGCCGCGTGCGACGCGTTGTTCTCGGCGGCCGGTATCGGCGATCTGGGCGCGCACTTCGGCACGTCCCGGCCGCAGTGGTCGGGGGCGTCGGGAGTGACGCTGTTGACCGAGGCGGCGCGATTGGTGCGCGCGGCGGGCTTCGAGATCGGCAACGTCGCGGTGCAGGTGATCGGGATCCGGCCGAAGGTGGGCCGGCGCCGGGCCGAGGCCGAGGCCGCGTTGTCGGCCGCGGTCGGTGCGCCGGTGTCGGTGTCCGGGACCACCACCGACGGACTCGGGCTGACCGGGCGGGCCGAGGGGGTGGCCGCGATCGCCACCGCGCTCGTGGTCGCGACGTCGAGCTGATCATCGGCACGGCCGGGTGATCGTCGCGAACAGGCAAATAACAGGGGAACGCCGGGCCGTCCCGACGCTCTAAGCTTGCGCGTGTGAGCATGCGCCTGTACGACACCAGCACCCGCACGGTCCGGGACTTCGTGCCGCTTGTCGAGGGACAGGTCTCGATCTACTTGTGTGGTGCCACCGTGCAGGCGCCGCCGCACATCGGGCACATCCGATCGGGGCTGAACTTCGACGTGCTGCGCCGGTGGTTCGCCCACCGCGGCAACGACGTCGTGTTCTGCCGCAACGTCACCGACATCGACGACAAGATCATCGCGAAGTCCTGCACGGAGGGGATTCCGTACTGGCAGGTGGCGCAGACCAACGAGCGCGCCTTCGCGGACGCGTACACCGCGCTCGGCTGCCTGCCCTCGACGGTGGAGCCCCGGGCGACCGGGCACATCCCCGAGATGATCGCGATGATGGACCGGCTGATCGCGACCGGGCACGCCTATCCATCCGGCGGCGACGTCTACTTCGACGTGTCCTCGTTCCCCGCGTACGGCGCGCTGTCCGGTCAGAAGCCGGACGCGATGCGCGAGGCGGAGGACGCGGGTGCGGGTGCGGCGGGCAAGCGGGATCGCCGCGACTTCGCGCTGTGGAAGTCGGCCAAGCCCGGCGAGCCCTCATGGGAGACCCCGTGGGGCAACGGCCGTCCGGGCTGGCACCTGGAGTGCTCCGCGATGGCGCACAAGTACCTGGGGCCGGCGTTCGACATCCACGGCGGCGGGCTCGACCTGGTCTTCCCGCACCACGAGAACGAGATCGCCCAATCCAAGGCGGCGGGCGACGCGTTCGCCAACTACTGGATGCACAACGCCTGGGTCACCCTCAGCGGTGAGAAGATGAGCAAGTCGCTCGGCAACTCCGTGCTCGTATCGGAGATGCTCAAGCGCTGGTCGCCGCTCGTCCTGCGGTACTACCTGGCCACCCCGCACTACCGGTCGATGATCGAGTACAGCGAGGAGGCCCTGCGCGAGGCCGAGGTGTCGTTCGGGCGGATAGAGGGATTCCTCGAGCGCGCGGGCGAGCAGACCGGGGCGATCGAACCGGCGGCGGAGGTGCCGGCGGTGTTCGCCGCGGCGATGGACGACGACCTGGGTGTGCCGCAGGCGATGGCGGTCGTGCACAACACCGTGCGCGACGGCAACACCGCGCTGGCGGCGGGCGACAAGGACGCCGTCGTGCGGCACGCGGCGGACATCCGGGCGATGCTGGGCGTGCTCGGCATGGACCCGCTGTCGGAGCAGTGGACGGCGGGCACCTCCGCCGGTCGCTCCGACGAACTGCGCGGGGTGGTCGACCACCTGGTCAAACTCGCGCTCCAGCAGCGCGAGGCGGCGCGGGCCCGCAAGGACTACGCCGCGGCGGACGCGGTTCGGGACAGCCTCACGGCGGCCGGGATAGTGGTGGAGGACACGCCCAACGGGCCCCGGTGGACGCTGCACCGGGACTGACGGGAATCGGGCCCACCCGGGCCCGACGAAGACGTGCCGTACGGCCGGATCGCCACGAGGTGGCGGGCCGGCCGTACGGTTGTACAAGCATGTGAGCTGTTATCGCAGCTGATGATGAAGCAATCGAAGGGATGTACCCGTCATGGCCGGCAACACGGAGCGCCGTAACAAGCGCAACGAGGGAAGCAAGAAGGGGCCCTCGGTCGGTACTGGTGGGCACAGCCGCCGGGCGCTCAAGGGCAAGGGGCCGACGCCGCCCGCGGAGATGCGCAAGGGGCACGCCAAGCAGCGCGCCGCGAACGCCGCCGCCAAGCGCAAGGCCGCGGCGCCGGCCGCTCGACGCGCCGCCGGCGGTCGTCCCGGACGCGGCGGCAAGAGCTCGAACGAGCTGGTCGCGGGCCGCAACTCGGTGCTCGAGGTGCTGCGCGCCGACGCGCCGGCCACGTCGTTGTTCATCGCGCAGTACATCGACAGCGACGACCGGGTGCGCGAGGCGATGAAGATCGCGAACGTGCGCGGCATCCCGCTGATGGAGATCCCGCGTCCCGAGCTGGACCGGATGACCGACGGCGCGATCCACCAGGGTCTGGTGCTCCAGATGCCGCCGTACGAGTACGCGCACCCGGACGACCTCGTGGTCGAGGCGCACGACCGCGGCGAGACGCCGATCATCGTCGCGCTCGACAGCGTCACCGACCCGCGCAACCTCGGCGCGGTGATCCGTTCCGCGGCGGCGTTCGGCGGCCACGGTGTGGTCGTGCCGGAGCGGCGCGCGGCCGGGATGACCGCGGGCGCCTGGAAGTCCTCGGCGGGCGCGGCCACGCGGGTCCCGGTGGCCCGGGCGGCCAACCTCACCCGTGCGCTGGAGGCGTACAAGAAGGCGGGCCTGACCGTGGTCGGCCTCGCCGCCGACGGCGACATCTCGCTGGAGGAACTGGCTGCGGCGACCGACCCGATCGTGGTGGTCGTCGGTTCCGAGGGCAAGGGCCTGGGCCGACTGGTCCAGGAGACCTGCGACATCACCGTGCGGATCCCGATGGCGGGCGGCAACGAGTCGCTGAACGCCGGCGTCGCGGCGAGCATCGTGCTCTACGAGGTGGCCAGGCGTCGCGCAGTGTAACGCCGCGCCGGGGGCCGTGGGGCCCGCATCGGGTAATACGCGAAGGGCCGCATCCTCTGGTGCCCTCGCGCGGTTATTGATGCGTGGACACCAGATCTGAAGGCAGCTACGGCGGTGCTGTCGGGCTGTTGCCCTCGCCCTCGGCAGTGCGCGATCCCGGCGATCCGGCGACGGTCGCCACCCCCACGAAGACCCTGCGGGTGGTGATCGGCGGCCCCGGGGTCGGCGGCAGACCCGTGCCCGGAGCGCGTGGCCCGGCGGACGACGCCACCACGCGGCTGCCGGTGATCCGGGACGAGGCACCGCGGCGGCGGGTGCCACCCGTGCGTCGCGATCTCGCGGCCGGCCGCGAGCGGGACGGCACCTCGGCCCCGGCGCCCACGCACGCGCGCCGGGCCACGCTCCAGGGCGGCACGGTGTTGTTGCCGCTGCGGCTGTTCCTGGGCGGGGCGTTCCTGGTCGAGGGGCTGCGCAAGCTCTACGCGCCGGGCTTCCTGGATCCGAGCTCGACCGATTCCTTCGGGCACCGGATCGGTGTGCTGCGCGAGGGCAGTTTGTCGCCGTCGGTGATGGACCTGGCCGCCGATCACGCGATCGGGGCGGGCCTGCTGTTCGCGTTCGGGCAGGTGGTGGTCGGCTTCGCGGTCATGCTGGGGTTGTGGACCCGGCTCGCGGGCCTGCTCGGGATGTTGCTCTCGCTGGGCGTACTGATCGCGGTGGGCACCGGCTCCTCGCCCTACCACGCGCCCTACGTGGTCTTCCTGGCCGCGTTCAGCCCGCTGGCCCTGGCGGGCGCGCCGATGTACTCGGCGGACGCGTGGTTGTCGCTGCGCACCTGGCGCGGCCCGATCATCACTCCCGTACGGGCCCGGCGGCGCAAGCTCGGCTACGGTTCGATGCTGGCGTTCGCGGGGGTCGGCGCGACGCTGCTCGCGGGCTCGTTGCTGGGCGGCGGCCACCGGCACCTCGACGAGTCCGACACCGGCCGGGTCGGCGACCAGGGGCCCGCCGCGACCGTTCCCGTCGTCCCGGCGGCCGGGCCGCAGGGCGGCGCGGTGGCCGGCCAGCCGCGCCCGCCGGTGGCCGAACCCTCGGTGGCGACCGGACCGGGCCGCCCGAGCACCCTGCCGCAGACCACGCCGCGCGCGGCGAACACCCCGACGCCGAGCGCCGTTCCCAGGACCGGGACGGGCGCGGCCAAGTCGTCCCCGACCGACACGGCCGAGAAGAAGTCGGCGCCGCCCTCCGCGCCGGCCGCAGGCTCGACCACCGGTTCCTCCGGCAGCGCACCCAAGACCGGTGCCACCGCGAGCAAGCCGCTGGGCGGCCTGCTCGGCTGACCGGCCGGACGCACACGACGTGCCGGGGGCCCCCCCCCCCCCGGGGGGGGCCCCCCCCCCCCCGCGGGGGGGGGCTGCACACCCCGCCCAGTTACCATACGCCCCCCCCGGGGGGCACTTGCCCTGGGTACACCCTTAGCCCTCGCCCCGGCCG